>JAYTWC010000577.1:0-2200 GCA_043743635.1 Verrucomicrobiota bacterium
CGCCACACTTTTTATCGCGACGCCCTCAAACGGCTGCACGCGGCGAAATTAATCTACCCGTGTACCCGTTCACGCCGCGACGTGCTCGACGCTGCCCGCGCGCCGCACGAAGCCAGCCGCGAACTCGACGAACCAATTTATCCACCCCAATTTCGTCCACCCGCCGATGCGCCGCTGCCACCACTTGGCGATGTGATCAACGTCAACTGGCGCCTGCGCGTGCCCGATGGTGAAACGCTCACCTACGACGACGGCTTTTTCGGCCCGCAACACGCCATCGTCGGCCGCGACTTCGGCGACTTCCTCGTCTGGCGTAAAGACGATACGCCAAGTTACCAGCTTGCCTGCGTGGTAGACGATGCCGCCATGGGCATGACCGAAGTCGTGCGTGGCGCCGATCTGATCCTTTCAACATTCCGCCAAATCCTGTTGTATCGCGCACTCGGATACACGGTGCCGGCCTTCTTCCATTGCCCGCTGATGCTCGACGAAATGGGAGTCCGCCTGGCCAAACGCCACGACGCCCTGAGCCTGCTTAAACTTCGTGAGTCTGGAAAAACACCGCAGGAACTTCTGAAACAATTTGAATCTGGAACTCAAGAAAGCTGGAAAATTCCCAGCACAAAACAGTGAGATTGTTCGCCTGATCCTACTCGTATTTCCGTTCCAGAGTTCTTGAGTTCCAGATTACCTTTCCGCTGCGATTCTTTTTCCGAAATAGAGATGATCGATTTCTGATCCGTCAATTTCGGCCACTCCCGGCAAACAACCCCATTGCTCAAAACCAAGTTTTCGGAGCAACGCCACGCTTTGCCGATTTACGCCTAACAATATCGCAAAGACATTTTTGCAGCCGCTGGAACGACAACCGTTGATCGCATGAGTGAGCAAGCCCGTCGCAACGCCCTGCCGACGAAACTCCGGATGAACGTAATAACTGAGTTCGACCGTTTTATCCAACGCCGACCGGCCACGACGATAGGCACTCACCGAACACCAGCCTCTCATTTTGCCCTCCGTCTCATCGACATAGATCGGATAACGGGAATCGGCATGCTCCTCAAACCATCCACGACGATTCTCAACTAAAACGGGCACTAGATCTGCCGTCGCGTTGCGGGCCAAGACCGCAAAATTGTAGATGGCAACTATCTCGGGCCAGTCGCGTGGTTCAGCAGATCGGATCGGCATTTTTAGTTCCTCATCACCGTTGGCAGCAGCGACTCCGGACCGTGAATGTAGAGCTGATAATACAGGAAAAAAACTCCGGCGCCGAGCAGCGCGAGGAACGCCACGCGGCCCAGTTCGCCAGCGCCTTTTTGACTCGTGCGTTGCAGCGTGCGCACCAGCGCCTCAATCGCTGGCGACAGCACAAACGCCACCGTCGAACTACCCACCAGCACGAACACGATGATCGCCCCCGTCCGCAGCAACGGATCAGCGATCATGCCCGCCTTGTACGAGACGAGACTGTTGCACACGTTGAGCAGCAACAGACAGCACGGCAGAATGTAGTAATTACGAAGGACGTTGGTCTTTTTCACATTGGAAATAGCAGAAAAACACCATGGTCCAAACAGTCGACCGATCGCGTTCCAAGACTAAACTTTGGGTAACCCCAACCGGCATGCCCTATCTCAAAATCCAGACCAACCTTCCGCTCAGGGAAAAAGCCGAGCACGGTATCTTGAAAAGTGCGTCGTCGTAAAACATTCCATGTGGGGTTGGAAGGGCGATACGTTTTGAATGCGGGATACGCGAAGTCACGAATGCATTTTGAAGCTCGTTGTCGCTTCGCACTTGCGCCCCGCAGCTCTTGAACCTTGTTAATTCCACCTCAATTCCATGCCCACCTACATCTACGAAACCGTTCCCAAGAAATCCGGCACCAAGCCAAAGCGTTTCGAAGTGAAGCAAAGCATGAAAGACAAGCCACTCACAAAGCATCCCGAAACCGGCGAATCCATCCGCCGCGTGATCGCCGGTGGCTACGGCTTCATCGCCCAAAAAGCCGCGCCACCACCTCGTTCCGCGTGTTGCCGTGGTGGCCAGGGCGACTGCGAACGCTGCGAGCATAATAATTGAGCGCAACGCCGCAGCCCATCCGGTCTGATACTTTGCGCTGGTGGTTTGACATCAAACTATCTCTACGTTCATTGCGCTCATGCCGACCCATTATCAGGGGCCAACGCACGAAATC
>JAYTWC010000578.1:0-1690 GCA_043743635.1 Verrucomicrobiota bacterium
CGCCGCGAATGTGGTTTTCGGAGGGCGCACAGGCGACAACCGCTTTGCCAGCGGTAAGCAACGTGACGGCGTCGGCGATATCGCTGATGACCGCGCTGGCGGTGGCGTCTTGTCCGGCTCCACGGCCAATGTAGGTCGTCGTGCCCACGACGTCGCCTGTGACGGAGATGGCGTTAAACACACCGTTCACATTGGCGAGCACGGCGTCCTTCGGAAGGAGCGTCGGGTGAACGCGGACCGAGATTTCGTTGGTCGCAAAATCGCGCGTGATGACGGCAAGGAGCTTGATGCAATAGCCGAGTTGCGCGGCCATTTTTAGATCAGTCTGCGTGATGCGGGAAATCCCATCGACGATCATCTGATCGGTTTTCACCCACACGCCGTGCGCGAGATAGCCGAGGATCGATGCTTTGTGCGCGGCGTCCCAGCCCTGCACGTCGAGGGCTTCGTCGGCCTCGGCGTAACCGAGACGTTTGGCATCGGCAAGGATCGCAGCGTAGGGTGCGCCTTCCGCCACCATGCGCGTGAGAATGTAGTTACAGGTGCCGTTGAGGATGCCGTAAATGAGCTTAAAGCGATTCGCGATTAGACCTTCGCGCAGGGCCTTGATGATCGGAATGCCGCCGGCGACAGAGGCTTCGAAGAGGAAATGACCGCCATGCTTCTTAGCGGTAGCAAAAATCTCGACACCGTGTTCACAGACGAGGGCTTTGTTGGCGGAGACGACGATTTTGCCAGCCTTGAGCGCGGCGAGCGTGACCTCGCGGGCGAGCGTGGTGCCGCCGATGAGTTCGCAAACGATGTGGATGGCAGGATCGGTCGCAACGGACAGCGCGTCGGTGGTGAGCTTCGAAGCTGGAATATCGATAGCGCGTGGTTTTTTAATATCGCGTACGGCGGCGCGGTGAAGTTCGAGCTTAACGCCAAAGCGTGCCTTCAATTCGGGCAACGAACGTTCGATGTGTTTCCACACGCCCTGACCGACCGTGCCCAGACCACAGAGACCGATGTTGATGACGGCAGGTTTGTTCATGGGAGTTGGGTTTGGATTGTTTATCGAAGGTAGGGACAATGCTGCGCATTGTCCTCGGCGGATTAGGGATAATCCGCCCTACCCTTTGGGTTTCTTCGCGAATCTATTTTCAGTGCCGTTCATCAAGCGGGTGATGTTGGCACGATGGCGCAGAACCACGAAAGTCGCAATCACCGCAGCAAGTCCGAGCAAGAGCGGCGGTTGGTGAAAAAAGAATGCGGCGATGGGCAATGCGATCGCCGCGACGATTGAGGCAAGCGAAACGTAGCGCGAGGCGTAGAAGGTGACGACCCACACGACGAGGCAGGTCAGCATCGCGTACGGCATGAGCACCATGAAACCACCGGCGGCGGTAGCGACGCCTTTGCCGCCTTTGAATTTGGTGAAGCAGGAGAAGCTATGGCCGACGAGGGCGGCGATGAGACCAGTGATGGCACAAGGCAAATTGACGGTCTGGAATGTTTCCTCCGGGTGCATCGTCATTTTCCCCATCACCCACAATGGCCAACCCGTCGCCACTGCGCCTTTCAGCGCGTCGAGGAAAAACACGAGGTTACCAAGACGTTTGCCGGACGGACCGAACTTTTCGCCAAGGACACGTTTCACGTTGGTCGCGCCGGGATTCTTCGAGCCGTGCTCGAAGATGTTGATGCCTTT
>JAYTWC010000579.1:0-2117 GCA_043743635.1 Verrucomicrobiota bacterium
CCGGCCAGTTCGTGCAGCAGCGGCAGCCATTTCGGCAGACGTTGCGCGATGCCGAGCGAATACACTTCGCAGAGCAGCGTGTCACCGTAACGATCGATGGTGAGACCGCTCAACCCGTCGCCATCGGAATTAATTAACCGATACGCATCGGTAAATTCATCGAGATTGAACAGCTCACGGCGCAGCGCCACCGCACGGCGAATCGCCAGCTCGAAATAGCTCTCGTCGACCGGTTGCAACGAATGCGAAACCACTCGCAGAACCATTTTCGCGCGTGGGTTGTAGAGCCCGCCGCCACAGAGGTTGCCACCCTTGTCGTAAACATTGACGAAATCACCCGGTTTCGCATCGGGCGAAACCTGCCCCATCATGCGCGGAAAAATCGCGGGCTGAAACGTGAAGAATTTCAGCTGCGCCCAGGGCCGGGGCCATTGCGAGCGATCGATGGGTGCTGTGGGTTTGGCCTCGGACAATTCCGGGCGTGCGTCGTCGGACATAGCGGCTAGAATGCTCAGGCACCGGCGCATCACGCAATTTTCATTTTTCTGAATCCATCGGCCCTTTTAGCGACACTTACTCTGTGAACATCTATCTTATGCACACACTTCTCCCCCTTCCCTGCCTCGCTGCCGTCGGTGAATACATCCCGTTTTTCGGAATGCTGATTCCGATCACGTTGTTTTTAGTCCTCCTCACAATCGTTATCGTGAGCCTGTACTTCAAGAATCAGAGCCGCAAAATGTGGCACGAAACCGCCCGGATTGCCCTCGAAAAAGGTCAGCCCATTCCCCTCGCTCCTTCAGCCCTCTCGCCGAAAATCGAAGAGGCCTTGGGCAAAAGATTGGAAACGGAAAATCGCACTTCAAGTCGCAATGACGTGAAGGCCGGGCTCATTCTCATCGCCATCTCCGTCGGCCTCTACTTTGGCCTGAAGGACGGCACCGGAGGAATTCCGGGAATGCCAAGTTCTGTGTATTACGTCCCTGGGTTCATCGGCGTAGCGCTTTTGATCAACGCCGTGATCAGTTTCCTGTTAAACCGCAAAAAAACCGAAACCCCCTCCTCCCGGCCGCCTCAAGCGTGAGCCCTTCCGAACTCAAGCTTATCACCCGCGTCGTCGTCGAAGACGACCGGGCCGCCTTCGGCGAACTCGTGCGCACGCACCAGTCCGCCGTTCGCGCGTTTTTGCGACAGCTCACCCACGGCGATCACGCCTGGGCCGACGATCTTGCTCAGGAAACATTCATTATCGCCTACAAAACGCTCGTCCGTTTTCGAGGCGAGGCAGCATTCTCCACCTGGTTGCTCGGCATCGCCCACAACCAATTTCGCAATGCCCGCCGCCGCCAGCGCGAAATCCCAACTGAAATACTGCCAGATATATCCTCACAACAAGAACCATCTCACGCCGACAATTCTGCGTTACGCCAGGACCTCTCGGAGGCCCTGACCAAACTCTCCCTCGACGAACAAACCGCCCTGCACGTTTGCTACCAGCAAGGCCTTTCGCACAGTGAAGCAGCAACGGTTCTTGGCTGGCCCATCGGCACGATTAAAACCCACCTCGCACGCAGCAAAGAAAAACTCCGCGAACTCCTCGCCGTCTGGAACCCACAGTCATGAATCCGCAACCCAGTTCCTCCGAAGATCAGCTCGAAAACCTGTTGCGCAAATCCTCCGCTTCCGTGCCCGACGGTGGTTTTTCCGCCCGCGTGCTCACAGCCTTACCACCGCTCGCTCCCAAAAAACACCGCGGCCCAAGCCGTCGAACAATTACTTATCTCCTTGGAACGCTGACAGGATTGCTCTGTGCCATCGCCAACCCCGGATCGTCGCTAGCCGGCGATTTCGCCGCACTCAATTCCAACTTTGTGTCCTTCTGCACCAAAACCATGAGTGCGCTGAGCGATCCAACCCTTCTCGTCATGACTGCGTTGCTATTTGGCTCACTCGTCTTCGCCTATTTCCATGAAATTATCGAAAAACTCGAATGAGTCTGCTGAACCCCGCCGTTTGCTCAGGATTCCCAGGCGCTAAAAACTCGGCTCAGCGAGCAGAAAATACCCGCTCGCCATATCATGAATCAGGCTTTCCTCGCCAAAAGGATGCCATCCGGC
>JAYTWC010000580.1:0-3574 GCA_043743635.1 Verrucomicrobiota bacterium
GGGTATGATCGCCGTCGCCACCAAGGAAGATTGCGCTTTGGTCGTACAAGCCTTGGGGGCGTGTTGCCCAAATCGGCATGATGATTGAACGCCGCGCAAGGTGCCGCGTCTAACCTCAGCAATATGATGGGACTAAACGACGGGCAGAAGGAGATGTTCAGTTATCAGGTGGATTTGGACCGGCGCATCCGCGCTGATCATCCCCTGCGCGCGATCCGCGCACGAATCGACTTCGGTTTCGTGCGCCAGGAAGTGGCGCACTGCTATGGCTACAACGGCAACGTCTCGACCGATCCGGAAGTGATTCTCAAACTCATGTTCCTGCTTTTCCTCGACAATGTGAAGAGCGAGCGCGAGCTCATGCGAATGCTGCCGGAGCGTATGGATTATCTCTGGTTCCTCGGGTACGGGCTCGATACCGAGATTCCCGATCACAGTGTGCTCTCCAAGGCCCGCGCCCGCTGGGGCCAACCGGTCTTCGAGTCATTCTTCATCCGCATCGTCCAGCAGTGCGTCGAAGCCGGATTGGTGGACGGCACGAAGCTTCATCTCGACGGCAGCTTGATCAACGCGAACGCCAGCCGTGATCGGGTCGTTCAGGCTGCACCGGAACTGATCGCCGCGCTCAAGGCCGCCTACCAAGTGGAGGAACGTAAACTCGAAGGGCACACCGGCGCACCCCACTATCAACCGGTCAACGCCAGTCTCTGCAGCACCACCGATCCCGATGCCCCGTGCGTACGCAACAGCAAGGTCGGCGCCGCCGGTGACACCCGCCCGCGCTACAAACAACACCGTGCCGTCGATAACCGTTGTGGCGTGATCACGGCGACTGTCACCACCGCCGCGGACATCGCCGAACCCTCCCAGACCCTGCCGCTGATTGCCCAACACCAAAAGACCACCGGCTGCGCAGTCGCCACCGCAGTCGGCGACCAGCAATACGGCACGATCGACAACCATCGCACCCTGCTGCAGCGCGGCATCCGCCCGCATCTCAAAACGATGCCCGGTCGGCCGCGCACTCCGGGACGTTTCCCCGCCGAGGATTTTCTCTACGATCCAGCTGCCGATCGCTACCGATGTCCGGCCGGCCAGTTGCTCCATCCTCGCGGCTATGATCCCCACCGCCAGCACACCGAGTATATCGCTCGCAAAGGAATCTGCGGAGCCTGCCCGCTCCGCGCCCAATGCACCCATTCCAAATACAGCCGGATGGTGACCCGCTATCGTGAACACGACCTTGTGCTCCAAGCCCGCGCGCAGTCACGCAGTCCGGCCGCGTGGCAGGACTACCGTCGGCATCGCCACCTCATGGAAGGAAGCTTTGCCCAATCCGCCAACTGTCACGGCGGCAAACGCAGCCGTTGGCGCCGCCTCTGGCGCCAGCAAATCCAAGACTGGCTCATCGCCGTCTGCGTCAACGTGAAGCTCCTCATCAAATCATTCCGTTCCGGGCCGCTGGCGGCGGAAAGCCAATCGACGGCCGGGCCTGATCCGCTGTTTGGTTCGGTGAAGCGTGCGCTCAGCAACTTCAGCACAAATTTGTCCAGCTTCACACCCATCCTGTCCGCTTCATTCTCGCTGAACTAACCGACCCTTTGGGCAACACGCCCTCTCGTTCTGCCTTTTGTGCAATTGATTGAAAATCTTTAACCCCGGCGGGACTTACGGTTTGCCAAGGCAATCCCAAGCAAACCAAGACCGAGCATCATCGCGGTAGTGCCGCCATCGGGAACACCGACATAGACCAGTTGGTCTTGATTTTGAGTCCTGCCTTGATTTGAAGTCAGATTCATGACCTTCACAGCTGAACCAGTATAATCAGCTCTCGCATCAACTTGCCAGTTGGCACCGAACTCGGCAAGGAGCAGCGAATTGTAAGTGCCAGCACCCCACGAGGTTTGTTCACCCTCCAGCCACCAGATCAAATCCTGTAATTTTGCGGCATTAGCTGCACTACCATAATAGGAGGCACTCAACATGCCTGTGGCAAACTGAGTATAGAGGAAGGCGGTCCCTTTCGAAATGACATCGTAGCCTGCGGTCGGAGATGAAACCCCACCAGAAATGGCTTTGTTATTCAAAACGACATCATAGGTGCCACCATTTGAAAAATACTCATTCTTTTCGATGCAAAAGGTTCCGAAATAAGTACCATCGGTCGACTTGCCAGTGACATAGTTGCTTAAAACCCATTCGAGTTCAGCATTGGGATTAGCGCGATAGTTACCCCCAGAAGCCGGACTATAAATACCCATCTGTACTTGGGGATTTGCGAGAGCTTGTGACAATCCTGCCACGCATGTAGCCAGGGCAAATATTACTAATTTTGGGTTCATTTGATTTTGGTTAAAAAAGTGAGAAAACGTAATTCAGAATCAGATAATGCAAACTTCATGCCATATTAAAATTACGTACGTTAATTGTTCAAAATGTGATATTTATGTATTTTATATTAATCTGCAATAATACTTTTACATTTCTGATCCATCGAAATCGTAAAGAACATCGACGGGAAATAGATGAAGCAGGAATCGATTCACACAATTACATCGCATCAAGCAACTTAGGATAAATTCATGTCTTGTAATATTTTCCGACGTTCTTTATAAAAACATATATAATTGCTATGCTGATATATAGAAAATTATTTTGAAATCTATCGAGGTTAATCCTCGAAATATTATTCAAATTTCATCCAATCATAAAGGTGTTTTGCCTAGGCAACTTCCCCATGCACCGATTTCAATTAGCAACTAAGCGAAAATTCAGCTTAATAGCTCGATCACTTTGGCCTGATAAATGGAACCTCATGATAGTGTCCCGCCCAATCGACCCGATACAAAAGCGGATCGTTTCTTGATCAAAGAACGGAATATTGTTCAGGCAAAACTGATATTGTTCTGGATGACTTATGGATAAAACAACCACCAGTATGCCGAAATTGTTTAAATCAAAGGGCCATGGTACCCATATATTATCCATCCACTGACAATCTTTGCTAGGTATCAGGCAAACGCTGCGCAGTGGAATCTGAAGCCTTTCGTTAAGCTTACATTCTCATGGTGTCTCCACGCTACACCGTTCCAGTCCCTGTCGAACCGGCTCTCGAGCTGGTTCGCAAATACAACGTGCCCGGACCGCGCTACACGTCCTACCCGACGGCCCCGCAGTTCTCGGATGCGATCGACCGGCTCAAGCTCAGTGCCGAAATTGCCCTCGACAACCAATCCGACACGTCGCCGTTGTCCCTGTATTTCCATCTGCCATTCTGCGAAACGCTCTGCTGGTATTGCGGTTGTACGACCGTCATCACCCGTCGACGTGCTTCTGCCGGGGAATATGTCAGCTGGCTGGAAAAGGAACTCGAACTCACGGTGCCCTTCCTGAATACCGCCCGCCCCGTCACGCAGCTCCATTTTGGCGGTGGCACCCCTACCTTCCTGCCCCCGGCCGAAATTGATCGGCTCGCTGCCGCTATTCACCGGCACTTCAAATTTTCCCCTGATTCCGAGAACTCCGTGGAGATCGATCCGCGCCGCCTGACCAAAGAACACGTCGAGGCCTTCCG
>JAYTWC010000581.1:0-2774 GCA_043743635.1 Verrucomicrobiota bacterium
GTTTTTCTAGAAGATCTCTACGTGCGCCCGGCTTTCCGCCATCGCGGACTCGGACGCTCCTTGTTGCAGTATGTTGGTTCGATCGCCGCGCGCAATGGCACGGGCCGCTTCGAATGGACAACGCTCAAGTGGAACGAAAACGCCCGCAAGCTCTACAAGAGCATCGGCGCTGAGGAAAAAAGCGAATGGCTACTGCTCCGCATGGACGCCGAGTCACTCGCGAAATTCTCCTGCGGTGGCCCCGGTCATCCGACCGACAGTTGCCGCTGCGGCGGTAAGGGCGTGCATCACACAAAACCCGAACCAACCACTCACGGCCACTGCGGCTGCGGTGGTGCTGGCCATTAACGAACCTTTTAACATGAGCTCCACCATCGAAGTTCTCCCGGGACGCGCTGCCTCTATTGCCGTTGCCGGCGAGGCGGGTGGGGCGATGGTGTGCGATAAACACTCGCTGGCAGGTTCGGTTACGCAGCGGGCCTGCGTCTTTTGTGGATCGCGCGTGGTTCTATATCCGATCGCTGACGCGCTGCATGTGGTGCATGGTCCGATCGGTTGCGCGGCTTACACCTGGGATATCCGTGGCGCGCAGTCCTCGGGACCGCAGTTACACCGCAACAGTTTTTCCACTGATATGCAGGAGATGGATGTCATCTACGGCGGCGAGAAAAAACTCGAACGCGCGCTTATGGAGCTGATCGAAAAGCATCAGCCCAAGGCCGCGTTTGTTTACTCGACCTGTATCGTTGGTGTGATTGGCGACGATGTTACTGCGGTCTGCAAAAAGGTTTCTGCCGCAAAAGGTATTCCTGTTCTCTCCGTCGCGAGTGAAGGATTCAAGGGCACGAAAAAGGATGGTTATCGCGCGGCCTGCGAAGCGGTTTATACTCTGATCGGCACGGGCGATACGTCCAGCATCAGCCCGATCAGCATCAACCTGCTTGGCGATTTCAACATCGCGGGCGAAACTTGGATTATCCGCGACTATTTCAAGCGCATGGGTATCGAAGTCGTCGCCACGATCACTGGCGATGGCCGTGTGGACGATATCCGCCGCTGTCACGGTGCGAAACTCAACTTAGTGCAGTGCGCAGGTTCGATGACGCACCTTGCGAAGAAAATGAAGGAGGACCACGGCATTCCGTTCCTTAAGGTTTCTTTCTTCGGCATCGAGGACATGTCGGCCGCGCTCTACGACACGGCGAAATACTTCGGCGACGAAACGCTGATGGAAAAAGCGAAGGAAGTCGTGCGCGACGAAGTGGGCAGATTTTATCCCCAGCTGCGCGTCTACAAGGAAAAGCTCATTGGGAAAAAGGCCGCGATCTACGTCGGGGGAGCGTTTAAGGCCTTTTCACTCGTTCGTGCGCTGCGCACACTCGGCATGACGACGGCGATTGTCGGCACGCAGACCGGTGATAAAGACGATTACGAGCAGCTGCGCGAAATGTGCGATGCGGGCACGGTGATCGTTGACGATTCAAATCCGCTCGAACTCGCCAAGTTCTGCCTCGAAAAAGACGTCGATCTTTTTATCGGTGGTGTGAAGGAACGGCCGATCGCCTACAAGCTCGGCATAGGTTTCTGCGATCACAACCACGAGCGCAAAGAAGCGTTGGCGGGGTTTGTTGGTATGTTCAATTTTGCCAAGGAAGTTTACGCGAGCTGTTGCTCGCCGGTGTGGAATTACGTGCCGAGGCGTGCGACGCGAGGGTGGAACGCGACGTCCCCGGCGCGTTCTGAAGCGTCGCCGACTAACGACGTCGTTCAGCCCGCCGGGACGTCGGGCTCCACCTCAAACCGTTCGACGGAGACCACGTCATGAGCTGCTCATCCTGCAAACCTCAGGTTGGAGGCGAGGAAGAGGGGAAAGAAGAATTTCCTGGCCCGACTACCAACGCCTGCAAACTCTGCACGCCGCTCGGTGCGTGCCTCGCCTACAAGGGCATCGCGGGCACGGTGCCATTTCTCCACGGTTCCCAGGGTTGCGCGACTTATATCCGGCGCTACCTAATCAGCCATTTCCGCGAACCAATGGATATCGCCGCATCGAACTTCGCGGAGCATTCGGCGGTGTTTGGCGGTCGTGAAGTGTTACACACCGGCATTGAAAACGTTTCCCGCCAGTACAGCCCTGAACTGATCGGTATCGCCACGACTTGCTTGAGCGAGACGATCGGCGAAAACATGCCGCAGTTGCTGCATGAGTATAAAAACCGGACCGATGTCTCGCACGACGCCGCGCTTGTTCACGTTTCGACACCCAGTTTCAAGGGCACGCATGTCGATGGTTACCACAAAGCGGTGCGCTCGATCGTCGAATCGCTTGCGGCGGCGGGGCCTGAGAATGTCGTCGGTCCCGTTGCGCTGATGCCGGGATTTGTTTCAGCCGAGGATTTGCGCCATTTGCGTGAACTGTTCGCTGCTTACGAGCTACCGCTGACGATGGTGCCGGATTATTCTGAGACGATGGATGGTGGTTCGTGGGCGGCCTACGAACGTATTCCGGTCGGCGGAACCACGGTTGAGGCCGTGAAAGCGCTGGGCTCGGCCCGCGCGACGATTGAATGCGGGCACATCCTCGCGACTACGTCAAAAACCGCCGGAGCCCATCTCGCTGACAAATTTTCGGTTCCTCTGCATCGGATCGGTTTACCGATCGGACTGCGTGAAACCGACCGGCTGTGCGAAGTCGTGGGGTCTATCGCCAGCCGTGAAACTCCTCCTGCTGTCGAAGCGGCGCGCGGTCGTTTGATCGACGCGATGGTCGATGG
>JAYTWC010000582.1:0-5504 GCA_043743635.1 Verrucomicrobiota bacterium
CTACCACGAACGACAGTTCCCAACACCAACATATGAAATGTCCTAGACCCATGATATTGCGGACAACGGCGATTCTCGCCCTCTCCGTGTTTGCCTCAACCGCCTATTCCCAGGTGGTTAAAAAGTCAGAAGCGATCCCCACTGAACCAGCTCCGGCAAAACCTGTAACCCCGACGACGGCCGACGACGAAGTGTTGTTGGTCCTCAGCCCTTTCGAAGTTTCTACTCAGCAGGACCGAGGCTACCAGGCCACACAGACACTCGCCGGCACCCGCATCCGTACCGATCTCAAAGACGTTGGTTCGGCTATTTCGGTTTATACTAAAGAATTCATGCGCGATATCGGCGCGACTGGTAACGACACGTTGCTTCAATATACAACCAACGCCGAAGTCGCCGGCACGCGCGGCACCTACGCCGGTTTGGGCAACGGTAGCAGCGTCGATGAACTTAGCAGTCTCCGCGCTCCCGCCGGTGCCCAACGTGTGCGTGGCCTGGCCTCCGCTGATAACACCCGCGATTTCTTCGTTACGGATATCCCTTGGGATTCCTACAACGTCGATCGCATCGACATTCAGCGCGGTGCTAACTCGATTCTGTTCGGGCTCGGCAGTCCGGCGGGTATCGTCAACGCTGCGCTGCGCACGGCGGAATTCCGCGACCTCGGCTCGGTGGAGGTGCGGACCGGTTCCTATGGTTCCAAGCGCGAAAGCCTCGACTATAACCATGTGCTCATCCCCAAGGTGTTGTCCTTCCGCGTCGACGGTTTGAATAATAACGAAAAATACGAGCAGAAGCAGGCGTTCCAAGACCAGAGGCGTTATTATGGTTCGGTTCGTTTTGATCCGCAGCTTTTCGACAGCAATATCCTTCGCACGAGCATCAAGGTGAAGTTTGAAAAGGGCGACATCACTGCGAACCGCCCACGTATTGTTCCTCCCAGCGACAGTATCACTCCGTGGTTCCGTGACGTCGACAATACCAGCCTGAAAGGCGGTATGGGCAAGCTGTCTGTCAATAGTGCCTACGATGTAGGTGCCAACGCGACCGCGATCAATCCTTGGCTCACCGCCGGCATTGCGAATCAGCAGCAACCGATCTGGTTCATCGATGGCACCACTGACCAGACTTACCGCATTTACGGTGGTTATGTAAATACCGGTGCGCTTAACAATGACGGTAGTAACCGTGGCGCGGGCGGCAGCATCATCGGCCAGAAATATTCTGATCAGTTCTACGGCCTCACGAGCTTTGGCCAGTATGCTATCAACGCCAAGATCCCTGGCAACCAATACGGACAATTTCGCCAGCAGTCGTTGCTGGATGCGAGTGTCTTCGACTTTTATAACAATCTGATCGATGGCCCCACCAAGTCGGAATTTGAAAAGTGGAATGCCACCAACATCGATATCTCCGAGTCGGCGTTTGACGATCGCCTCGGCCTCAATCTCATCTACGACAAGCAGAACTACAAGAGCGGCGGCCAAGCGCTGCTGAGCAATCCGACGATCACGATCGATATCCTGAAAAATTTCCAGGATTTGTCTGCCAATCCAAACTACGGGCGGCCCTACATCGTCGGCGGACCCGGCGGTGGCAAATCCTACGAGAGCAACCGCGTTTACAAACGTGGCTCGCTCTTCGGTGAACTTCGCGCCCGCGATTTCTTCCAGAGCCCTTTCCTAGTGAAATTGCTCGGAAAACAGCGTTTCAATGGCGTCTTCAGCGACGAAAGCTACAACACCGAAAATCGTTCTTGGCAGATGTATGCACACAGCCGCGAATGGGCTGGCTACTGGAATCAGACCGATGGCAGTACTTCCAGCTTTAAGGATCGTCCGCCGGTTGCCGCGATCTATCTCGGCAATTCGCTGGCCAACGCCTCCTCGGCCTCCGACGCCTACATCCCGGGTATCACCGGGCCAGTCACCCTCAACAGTGGCAGCGTCTATCACTTCGCCTCGACCTGGAATAATCTTTCAGGCGTCGTCCCCTCTGCGGTGTGGACCGGTCCTTCTGGTACCAAACAGACGACGATCTACGATGCGACTAATCCTCCGACCGGCGGTTGGACTCAGGCCTCGAACCCGGCCAACTATGTCGGCTGGAATTCGAACTTCCAGGACAACTTGATAGCCTACAACAATGGTCAGGACCAAAGCTTGACCACGGTGGCGCAGAAATCCTTGCGCGTGACGAAATCCTACGCTGGTACGTGGCAGGGTTTCATGTGGAACGATTCAATTGTTCCCACCCTCGGTTGGCGCTACGATGAAGTTCAAAGCAAGAGCGTAACGGCTGCGCCGGTGACGGCTAACCGATCCATGCTCAATCTGCAGCCCAACTCTTATACACTGCCAGGTACGTTCCCGATCGACTTCAAAGATCACTCTACGGCAGGCGGCATCGTGGTGCATTTGAACAAGGCCTTGGATAAACACGACTTCCTGCCCTTCAACGTCAGCCTATCGTACAATAAGTCGAATAACTTCCAGGTCACGGATACGCGTCGCGATATCTTCGGCAAACCAATCGGCAATCCGACCGGTTCCACGAAGGACTTTGGTGTTTTACTGTCCACGAAGGACGGCAAATACTCCTTCCGCGTGGTTAAGTACGAGGCGGTTGCCAAAGGTGCCAACACCCAGCTTGATCTCAGCGGACTCGCCAACACGATCACCCAAGGTATCAAATTCCGCAACGTGTTCCTCTATCGTATGTCGGGTTACACATGGGATACGCGCGAGCAGACAAATCTCTCGGCCGGCCAACGCTATTTCTGGACGCCTGCCTATATCAACGCAGCCGGAACCACGGTAGGCGACCTAAACACCCCGGTTGCTGGCGCCACCTTGGAAACTCAGGCTCAGGCCGACCAGCATCGCGATGCTTCGATCCGGGCGTGGAATAGCATCCAAAGTCTCCTCGCCGGTAGCGGCTTCTTCAATGGCTGGAACTACAGCCCAACCACGCTTTCCGCCCTCACCGATCGTGCGACCTACGAGGCCACTCTCGGGCCGGGAACCACCTCGGAGGGATCTCCGGCGCGCAATATCCCTATCCAAAACAATGCGGCCTTGGTGCCTGATGTATCGACACTCGCTGCTTACACGGCAACGCAACCGCAGGGTCTAAATGTGACCTCTGACACGGTTTCGAAGGGTTATGAATTCGAACTCACGGCCAATCCGACACCGAACTGGCGCGTATCGTTCAATGCTTCAGAAACTCAAGCATCTCGCTCTAACATCGGTGGTGCGCAACTCGAAACGCTTGTTAAATATCTGGACGTGCAGATGACTGGCGTCGCCGGTGATATGCGCCAGTTCAACGGCAACTTTGTTAGCGGTAACGAAGTGCGGCAGAACTGGGCCAACTGGCGCGGTCAATACACGCTCCTGAAGCTTCAAGAAGGTTCGTCCGCCTCGGAGCTCCGCAAATGGCGCTATAATGTGGTTAGCAACTACTCGTTCTCGAAGGGCTTCTTGAAGGGCTTTGGCGTCGGTGCGAGCTATCGCTGGCAGGACAAGGTTGTCATTGGTTATCCGGTGGTTGGCTCGGGTAACGCAGCCTCCTTCGATTTGTCCAAGCCCTACTATGGTCCGTCGGAAGACGCCATCGACTGCTGGCTTAGCTACGAGCGCAAGGTGTCGGAAAAGGTCACCTGGAAAATCCAGCTGAACGTCCGCAATGCCTTTGCTCAGGACGGTAAGATTCCGATTTCGGTCGAACCAGACGGTACGACTTGGGCTGGAGTTCGTGTGAAGCCGGTTCAGGAGTGGTTCCTGACCAATACGTTCTCCTTCTAAGGTTTGTCACTAGGTTGTGTGGTCACCAGGGCGTGGGCTTAGCCCACGCCCTGGTTAGTTTAGGAGGGTCTCTTAGTTTTCGTCTTTTTGAAATCGTCAATTGGCTCGCTTGAGAGCCTGATCGATTAAACCCCGAGCTAGAGCATTTTGAATAAAACGGTAGCCTCAAATATGAATCGCACTTCCGATGGAGGGCGCCGCGCCGTCGGCGCCGATCGGCGGGGACAGCGCCCCGCCCTCCCCAAGCGGCTACAGTTTTAATTGATACGCTCTAGAGCCCCTGCATTCAAATCTCCCGCCATGAAGACTTCGCCCTACCTTACGTTTTTCGTTCTGATTGCTACCGCCACGATGCTTGGCGCGGCTGAACTCCCGCATCTGCGCAAGCAGGGCACGGCCACGCAGCTGATTGTCGATGGCCAGCCGTTCCTCATGCGCGGCGGCGAACTCGACAACTCCTCGGGTGAGCCCGATTACCTGCGCCGTTCTTGGCCGAAGTTGAAAGCATTGAACATGAATGCGGTGGTGGCGCCCGTTTACTGGCACGTCATCGAACCCGTCGAGGGCAAATACGATTTCTCCACGGTGGATGGACTCGTGGGCGATGCCCGCGCGAACGGCATGCGGCTCGTGCTTTTATGGTTTGGTTCGTGGAAGAATAGCATGTCGTGTTATGCCCCGGATTGGGTAAAGCGCGACGTCGCTCGCTTTCCACGCAGCGTTTCCGCCTATGGCACGTCGATGGAAATCATGTCGCCTTTCAGCGCCGCGAATCGCGACGCCGACGTGCGCGTGTTTTCCGCGTTGATGAAGCATCTGCGAGAGACAGACAGCGCGCATACGGTCGTGATGGTTCAGGTTGAAAATGAAATCGGCATGATTCCCGATGCGCGCGACCATAGCGCGGAGGCCGAACGCCTTTTTGCTGGTTCGGTACCGGTGGCGCTTATCGACTATTTGACGAAGCATGCGGCTGAGCTCGCGCCCGAACTATGTGCCACCTGGCAAACCGCCGGAA
This sequence comes from Verrucomicrobiota bacterium, assembly GCA_043743635.1. Classification (GTDB taxonomy): domain Bacteria; phylum Verrucomicrobiota; class Verrucomicrobiia; order Opitutales; family Opitutaceae; genus JADKHC01. The sequence goes on from JAYTWC010000582.1 coordinate 4,828, forward strand.
TGAAGACAAAAGGCACTTGGGCGGAGGTCTTTGGTGTGGGTGCCGCCGCCGAGGAGATTTTCATGGCCTGGCATTTCGCACTCTACACGCAGGCGGTCGCGGCGGCTGGCAAAGCGGAGCTCGCTCTGCCGATGTATACCAATGCCGCGCTGATCCGGCCCGGGTATCAGCCGGGTCAATATCCAAGCGCGGGGCCGCTGCCGCATCTGCTCGACGTCTGGCGTGCGGGGGCGCCGTCACTGGATTTTCTTGCGCCCGATATTTATTTCGCCGGGAAGTTTGCCGAGTGGTGCAAACTTTACACGCGCAGTGGCAATCCGCTTTTCATTCCCGAAACGCTGCGAAGTCCCGATGCGTCGGTGAACGTGCTCTACGCTTTCGGCGCTCACGATGCGATGTGTTTTTCGCCCTATGCCATCGAGGCGATTTCCGAACCAGGTGAAGGACTCTTAACCAAGAGCTATGATTTAGTGGCGCAACTCACGCCGCTGCTCGCGTCGGTGCAGGGCAAAGGCCAGACGGCTGGTTTTTTGCAGGAGAGTCTTGAAAGCAAACAACCGCAGCAGGTTCGCCTCGGCGGCTGGACGATCAACGCTACGTTCGAGCGCGCGTCTGGAGCTGCTCTGGCCGACGGCATCTCGATCGCCGTGGGAGCGGAAAACACGATGATGTCGACG
>JAYTWC010000583.1:0-3250 GCA_043743635.1 Verrucomicrobiota bacterium
GAGTAGGGCGTGGTTTCCAGCTGCGTCGGAAGTTGCGACCAGTGGCGAAACCCTTCGGGCATTATAAGTGTGCCGGTGAGCGCTGCGGACGGGAGTCGATGGAGGTTGGAAATGGTTCCGTCGGTGCTGACTGCGACGTGGTGCCAGCTGTCGCGACGGGCGTCGGCGATGACGGCGAAATCACGTTTGCCTTGGGTCAGGGTCAATGCGTGGGCGGCGACGGTGAGGCTGCAAAAAGCGAAGGCAGGGCGTTCTTTAATCATGCGCCAGGTACGCAGGGCGACGGCGGCGGTGCGGATGCCAAGGACGGAGCCCGGGCCGTCGCAAAAAATAAATGCATGGATGCCATCCAGCGTGAGTTTAGCGGTGGCGAGTATCTCGTTCACGGCGGCGAAGACCTGTTCGCCGGCTTCGCCGGTTCGCGTTATCCAGACGGCGTCATGGTCGCGGCGCAGCACGGCGACCTGCACGCACGTCGAAGCCGAGTCGATCAGCAGGATCGTCGGATGGGCGGCGAGTAGTTGGCGCAGAGAGGACATTTAGGTTAATCGGCGTTTCGGGCCGATACAGAACGACTCTGGTGGCGATGTCGAAATGGATTTCGTGTTATCGGGCGGCGCGCCGGAGCTTGCACCACGGATTGTTTTAAAGAACATTTTCGCATTCATTCCCATCTGTGAGAATTCTCGTTGTCGAAGATGATGCCAAAATTGCCTCGTTTGTGGTCAAAGGACTCAAGCAGGAGGGTTATGCTGTCGACCACGCCTCCGATGGCGACACCGGGCTGGCGTTGACGGCGAGTACGGCCTACGACGCGGCGGTGGTGGATGTGATGTTGCCGGGGTTGGATGGATTGAGTCTGGTGAAACGGTTGCGGGCAAGCCGTGCGGAGCTGCCAGTTTTGTTCCTAAGCGCACGTTCGACGGTGCAGGATCGTATTGCGGGTTTGCAGGCGGGCGGTGATGATTATTTGACCAAGCCCTTCGCGTTTGCAGAGCTTTCAGCTCGTTTGCAGGCGCTGATCCGACGTTCAACGCGGGCACCGGAGGCAACGAAGCTTAAAGTTGGCGATGTTGAAATGGATCTGGTTGGTCGCGTAATAACGGTGGGCGGACGGTTGGTTGAATTGCAGCCGAGGGAGTTTTCCTTGCTGGAATATTTGCTGAGGCATCCGAACCGGCATGTGACAAAAACCATGATTCTCGAGCACGTTTGGGATTATAGTTTTGATCCGCAGACGAATGTGGTGGATGTGCTCATGCATCGGTTGCGTGGCAAAATTGATCCAGAGAAAACACGCATCGAAACCATACGAGGTGTCGGCTATGTCATCCACGGGAAAGCTTAACCAACTTCGCCGGTCGGTCGCTGTGCGATTGAGCCTTTGGTTCACCGTGCTGTTCGCCATTGGTTTCACGGCGGTGTTTGCGCTGTTGTACGTTTTACTCGGTCGCCAACTGGAAGCGCGCGAGGGCGAGGTGTTGGAACTGCGGTTGAGGCAGTATGCGGATATTTACGAGGCACGTGGGGTAGCTGGGCTGGATGCGCGAATCGATGAGGACAGTTACACGCCGCATGGCCGTGCGTTATTTGTGCGTCTGGTGGCGCGCAACGGAGATGTGGTGTGGGCGCGTGTTCCGCCGGACTGGATTGATCAAGATGCTCAGCGGGTGGCGGTTCCTGATGGTTGGGGTGGTTGGACGGTACGACAGACGTTCAGTGTGCGTGTGCCGCGGGATCAGGAACAGGATCTGGCGGTTGTTTCGGCTATGCTTCCGGATGGATTTCTTCTTCAGGTCGGTCGAAGCACGGACAATCGTTCGGCGCTTCTCCTGCCGTTGCGCAGGACGTTTTTCTGGATTGGAAGCGCGGCGGTTTTGGTGGGTTTTCTTGTTGCGGTGATGGCGGCGCGCCGGGCAACGCGGCCTTTGCAGCAGGTGGTGGAAACGGCGCGGCGCATAATTAATACCGGAGCGCTCGATGCGCGTGTTCCGATGCCCGCGCGCAACGATGACATCGCGGAGTTGGTGCAGCATTTTAATACGGTGCTCGACAAGAATGCCGTGCTGTTGCGTTCGATGCGTGAGGCGCTGGACAATGTCGCGCACGATTTGCGTACGCCTTTGACGAGTCTGCGTGGTACGGCGGAGTTGGTGTTGAGTCAGCCTGGAATAGACAGTGCTGCGCGTGATGCGCTGGCTGATTGCGTCGAACGATCAGACGAAGTGTTGCGCTTGTTGCGGGCGTTGATGGAAATTTCCGAGGCTGAAGCGGGTGTGTTGCGGTTGGAGAAATCGGAGAATGATTTTCGCGAGCTCACGCGACAGGCTGTCGAATTGTATGCGGACGTCGCCGAGTCGAAACGGATCAAGCTGGAGTTTGGGCCTGGGGAGGTGGTTCGCGTGACCGTTGATCCGGTTCGGATGCGTCAGGCGGTGGCCAATTTGATTGATAATGCGATCAAATACACACCTGAAGGCGGCGCGGTCGGCCTTAAAATGTATTCTGAAAACGGATACGCCGTGCTCGCGGTTTCCGACACCGGGCCGGGCGTGCCGGAGGCGGAGCAGCCGCGGATTTGGGAGCGTCTTTACCGGGGCGATCAGAGTCGTTCGCAGAGCGGGCTCGGGCTTGGTTTAAGTCTGGTGCGTGCCATCGTTGAGGCGCACGGAGGCCGGGCGACGGTGCGAAATGCGCCAGAGCGCGGGGCGATCTTTGAACTCAGACTGCCGATCTAATCAATATCGGCTAATCGGTTAAGGACGGGACTCAGGCGACAGCAGGACGATGGAAACTGCCGGTCAGGCCAGAATTCGAGCCAGTTGGTACGGCTGCATTGGTTTCGCCCGAGCGTTCGTAATCGGTCCGGATCGTGAAGCGGAACGTCGAGCCTTTGCTCGGGGTGCTTTCGACGGAGATGGCGCCGCCCATGAGTTCGCAGAGGCGTTTTGAAATGATCAGGCCGAGGCCGGTTCCACCGCGACGACGTGAGGCGGAGGTGTCGACCTGGCTAAATGGGCGGAAGAGCTGGCTCATCTTGTCTTCAGGGATGCCGATGCCCGTGTCGGTTACGGCAAAGAAGAGGCGAACCTCGCGGCGATTTTGACCTTCCATCATGCCGCCGCGTCCGCAGGAAAGTGCGACGGTGACAGTGCCTTGTTCGGTGAACTTGATGGCATTGCCGATCAAGTTCACGAGGATCTGACGGAGGCGGTTGACGTCGCCGTTGACGAGGGTTGGCACATCGTCG
>JAYTWC010000584.1:0-3144 GCA_043743635.1 Verrucomicrobiota bacterium
CCCGCGAGCAGCGCACTTAACCACTGACGAGGTCCAGCGCCGTCCAGCCCCAGCTGCGCCGCCCCGGCCAACAGGCGCTCCAATTCCTGTTGCAACCCGCCACGCGCATCGAGCGCCGCCGCCTTTTCCACCAGCGCACAATTACGAACCAATCCCTTGGCGAAACGCTCCAACGGCACACCCTCGTCATCCACGCTCAAAATCCACGGACGCAGCGTCACCAACGCAGCGCCCAGCGGCGCGGGATGCACCTCCGGCGTTTCCCAACGGAACATCCCTTTCTCGCGCCGCTCAACCGCCAGCAAAGCATCGCTCACACCGAAAACCTCGCGCAACACACCGAACCATTCAAAATCGTTATCCGGTGCGCAAATCACCGCTAGCAGCCCCGTCAGCCACGCGTAAACCGGATTGTCGCCATTGCGATTCCGACGGGTCTGCAGCGCCGTCTTCAACCCGACTCGCTCGAATTCCTTCTGCGCAACACCGAGCCATTCGACACGCGGGCCCAGCACACACACGTCATTCCAACACCGCGCTCCGATGGACGCAGGTCCATGCCCGGCCAGAAAAGCCGCGAGCTGCCGAACCTCTTCAACGAACCAGTTCTTCACTCCGGCCGGACGTTCTTCGGGAACAACCAAAGCAAAACGCTCCGCACTGCCCTCTTCATTGCCGGGTCCAGCCTCAAGCGGCTCATAAGGAACTTGCGCCAACGACGGCGCCACACCCTCGGCCGGCGCAAGCCCAAGATTATGGTCGTGCACCGAACTAAAAGCTTCCGGGAAACCGGTGTTCAGCAGCTCAATCACATTGCGCGGCGTTCGAAACGTCACCTGAAACACCAGTTTCTCACCGCCATCACCTCTCGCAAACGCATCCAGGTGACGACGAAAATTACTGATGTCGGCGCGAGCGCGATAAATCGCCTGCTGCGCATCGCCCACCATACAGAAATGACCCACCCGGGGAGGCGCGCCACCACCGGTCGGCCACGTTCCTCGCATCGCCCCAACCGAACGTGCGATCTCCACCAACACCGCGAATTGCTGCGAATCGGTGTCCTGCGCCTCGTCCAAAATCACACGCCAGCCATCAGCACGAATTCTGTCGAGTGTTTCGGCATTTTGCAGCACCGTCATCGCCGCATCAATCTGATCGGCATACGTCTGCACACCACGCTCGAAACGATACTCCCGATAACGCCCCGCCAACTCCGCCGCGAGCACCGAAGCCTCATCCGCCAGCCAGGTCTTGAGCGGCTTCATCCACGCTGCGGCCAGATCGCAAATCCCCTTGGCTTTCCCAATGGGTTCGTAAAGCGGAACAAAGCCATTTCCCGTCCGAAAACGATCTAGCCACGCCTGCGCGGCGCGCTTGTTCGCCTCCGTGTTTTCGCGAGCCGATGAACCTCCCTTAACCGGCAATTCTAGAATCTGCTGCAACACCGCTTCACTCGGGTTCGGCAACGGACCGGCTGGTCGCCGCCGCGCAAGCTGCCGCGCCGTGGTCACATTCAAACTACGAGCGACTGCGAAGACGTCGTCGAGAGCCACGAAGCGCAAAAACGCGTCCATTTCCTCTGTCGTGAGCGAAGAGAACTGCATCGAATCTTGCTCCAAAAACTCTTCCCAAAACGCCTCTTCGTCATCCTCGTTTTCAACCAGCAACTGCGGATTGAGATTCAGCCCCAACGCCTGACCATAACGCTGCGCCAGCAACAAACAAAAACTGTGAATCGTGCCGAAAAATGCGCGCTCCAACTGGTCGAGCGCGCTCAGATCCTTCGCGTCCGCCTCGCCGATGCGACGCAACAACACCTGGCGAGCGCGCTGGCCGATCTGCACCGCCGCCTTTTTCGTGTACGTCACCACGGCCGTTTTCGGCAACACCGCCGCGCCTTCCGGCGAAAGCGCCATCGCGGCCAGCCGCTGCGAAATCGCAGTGGTTTTACCCGAACCAGCATTCGCACTAACCGCAAAGTTGTGCTGCCACTCCGTGCAAAAACGCTCGCGCGCCAGTCCATCGATCAACGGCTCATTCATTAGCAGTGTCCTCCGTTTCGGTGACAGCCTCGCCAAACGTAACGGCGAACTTCTCCCGCAAAATCGCAGCCGGCACCGGCGTGCACGCCAACGGCCAGACAAAGCCAGCCGACGAATGCGGAGTTTTGTCTGGCGTCAACGCGCCATAACGCCCGCTCGCGAGGTGGCGCGCAATGCGGCCCAGAGGTAAAAGCGCCTGCTCCAGTTCGGTCATTTCCATCGCTGCGGCCCCATCTGGTTCGGGTTTGAGCATCCACACGCGACCGTCTTTCGCTCCGAGCGATTGTAGCGCCGCCAGATAAATTCCCAACTGCAAACCCGCGCCTTTTGCCGCCATTCTCTCCGCCGAAAGCGTGGCATCGCTGCCCGTTTTAAAATCCACCACGTCAACCACTGCGCCGATCCAATCCGTACGATCCGCGACGACCACATCCATTCGTCCACTCACCGATAACCGCCCGCCATCGACACCGAGTGGCACGGTCGCGCCCGGCGGCAGCCGCAGCTCGGTTGCCATCACTTTTCCGCCCGGAAGTTGGAAAAGATTATCCACCAGCACCGCGCAAATCTGCATCAACCCCGCGTGAAACGAATCCCAAAACCGGTCCGTCGGCCACAACGTCCGCAGCTTCTGCAACTCCTCCGTCAATCGCGAATCCACCACCGTCCGCTCCGGTTTTTCAAAGAAACTTCCTTCGGCGCACTCGCCGCGTAGTGCCGCCGCCACGACGCGATGCGCCAGCTGTCCGAGCGAACGTTGACGCGAACGCATCAGCGGGCCCTGCTTCACGCGTGCGACGGCGAGTACCGAACCAAACCAAAGCTCCGCCGGATCAGCCACCGCCGACTCGATCAAACGCGCCGACAGCCGCTCCGGCCGAATCCGCGCCGGATCAACCGTCAGAAAATGCTCGTCAAATGCCCGTGACGGATCGCGCCGCGACTGCCAGATCGCGAACCATGTTTTAACGCTTTCAGGTGGTTCGGTCACGCACGACACCGGCGTAATCAACTTCTCAAATGCCTCCTGAATGTCCTGGCCCGGCTCGCCTGTGTGCCAGAAAACGCGTTCGAGCCAGCTGTTAGGCGCCAGCTTTGT
>JAYTWC010000585.1:0-2921 GCA_043743635.1 Verrucomicrobiota bacterium
TATTCATAGCTGCAATCGACCCAACCGTTCATCCGCACCCGCCAGTCGACTTTGCGGAGCGAGCCTTCGTAAAGCGCCGAAACGAGAACATCGCCGCCCTCGGGTCGCGACTCCAGCGAGATAAGTTTCGCCCCACCGGCGGCAAGTCGAGGGCCATTACCAAAGGAAAACTCCCGTCCAGCGCGGGTGACTTTAGAAAGATTTCCGGTGGACTTTTCAAAAGAAAGAACAAGGTCGCCGGTTTGCACGACAAGGGCGCTCGACGTCTCGTTCATAACAACTTGAACGGCATGGTCCGATGTTGTTAGCGGTATGGATTGGATTCGCTTCAAGCCGGGCAACGGCCAGGTCCACGTCCAAAGTTCCTGCCCCGAAGGATCTTCGATCCGAATGGCGAGCACATCGGCCTCGCGCCAGTTGGCTGGCAGGCGCAACCCGATCTTGCCCGTGGTTCCGGGCGCAATGGACGGCAGTCGGCCTCGGGCGGAGGCAACAACCTCCTCTTTCAATTCCGTCTCGGCCAAGGGCAAAGGCATGCGCTTCAGCTGCCAAGCGATGCGGCAGGCTGAGGCGTTGGTGAAACTGTATCGGTTTTCCAATGACAGAATGCCGTCAAAGTTTTCCGGGATCGCGCGTTCGGGAATCACGAGCGGAGACCAGATCTCCTTGATGGAATAATAGCTGGCTTCCTTTTCACGCCGAGGGCCGAGGATGCCGTCAGGAGCAGCATTACCGCAGACATCGATTTTGCCGGTATCAGGATGTTTGATGCCTTCGTCGAGGAGTGCCCAGATGAAGCCACCGCCGAAAAACGGACTGGCTCGCATGAGCGTCCACATATTTTCGAGGCCAGCGCCTGCGCCGCCATCATAGAGCCCGTGCTGAAACTCGGTGGGCATGTAGATCAATGGCGGAGTGACCGGCTGGGCATTTCCCTGCTCGGTAATTTTCATGCCCTGGCACATAATAAATGCCTGCTGAAAGGTTCGGTAATGCGCGGTATTGATTCCGTTAAACGGTTCCCACGGATGGAGCACGGTGCGGTTTTGTGGATCCCATTTGGCGAAATCGCCATCGAGGCTGCGGTTCCAGCCGCCCTCGTTACCGTTGTCCCAAAACAAAATGCTCGGATGATTCACATCGCGCTTGAGCATCTCAACCAGCAGCAAGCGTCCAACTTTTGTATCGTAGGCTTTCTGCCAGCCAGCGAGCTCGTCGAGCACGTAGAGCCCCATCTCGTCACAGAGTTCGAGGAAGCGTTCGTCCGGCGGATAATGGGAGCAGCGAACGGCGTTCATGTTCATCCCCTTCATGAGGCGAACGTCTTCAATCTGGTCTGCCTCGGAAAGGCAGCGACCGGACTCAACATTAATACAATGGCGGTTGGCGCCTTGAAGCACGATGCGACTACCGTTGAGATAAATACCATCGCCGAGACGCACCTCAATCGTGCGGAAACCAAACCGCTGAGTAATCTGATGCATTACCTGATCGCCATCGACAAGACTAAGCTCGACAGCATAAAGATGTGGCGTTTCGGCGGACCAGCACTTGACGTCAGCGAGGCGAGTTTGGACTCGCGTCTTCTGGCCTGAAACCGGCGTTGTAAACGTCGGGCCCACCTGAGTACCGTCCGCCGCGAGAATTCGGGCAACCAGGCTGCCTCCTTTAACCTCAGCGCTTAGGAAAGTGTCGGCGTTAAAACTGCCATCGGCGCGAGCATCGATCGCAATTCTATCAATAGCCTGGTTCGGCTCGGCCTCCAGCCAGACAGGGCGGTAAATGCCGCCGAAATTCCAGTAGTCACCCGTGCGCTCGGCGCGGTTTACGCCTGCGTCGGCCGAGGTCTCGTCGACTTGAACCTCGAGCCGGTTTTCAACTCCAAGCTGGACAAGATTCGTGACATCATAGCGAAAGCGATAAAATCCTCCCTGATGCAACGGACCGGCGGATTTGCCGTTTAGGAAGACTGCAGTGTCGGTCATCACGCCATCGAAAACGAGCGAGATACGGCGGCCCTGCCAGGAAGAGGGAACGGTGAAGCGATGTCTGTATTCACCTTTCTCCGACGGCGTGAGCGAACCGTAACTAAACGTGCCGAAGCCTTGTGTTTCCCAGTTCGAAGGAACGGAAATCGTACTCCACTCACCAGCCTTGGCCCCGGCCGAGCAACGAAATTCCCACGGCACAGCATCCGTGCGGTACTTGCCCGATAGATAAAGCCGCTCGGTTACTGGGGCAGATTGAGCGGCGTTGATAACCCCGCCCAACGAAACCAGGGCGAGCATACTAATAAGGAAATGTTTCATGATAAACACCGAGAGCTGTTGGATTAGAAAATACCGAAAAATGAAAAGGGCCCGGAGCCATCAAGTCTCCGGGCCCGAAATTGGCCTCCTCACCCCCTAAGGAAGGGAGGCCATCAAATCACATCACGCGCTGGGTGACGTGATCAGAATTCAATCGAGTTCGTCAGCGACCACACCATGGTCGGAGCGATACGCCAGGCCGCAACCGTGCCGTCGGGCTGAGTGGTGATCGGGATCAAGGAGTCCCGCTTGCCGACATTCCTCACGTTGATTTGGGTGCGCCAGTTCAGATCTTTGCTGATCCGGTGGCTATAACCAATCCAAAGGTCAACATTGGTCTCGGAAGGCCCGTAATAGGGCTTGCTCAGATCGAACTTTGAGAGCGTGGCATGCCAAGGATCGGACTCCACCGCTTCACCGTTAACGACGACGTAGTACCTCGGCGTGTAGCCGATGATAACTTTATCTTGCCAGCGCACGCCAGCGCCGATGTTGATGCCCTTCATCAAGCCCCGGTCAAAGTCGTAGTTGACGATGACGTTCGCTCTCCATTTGCGCAGCTCAGGAACCGCACTGTTTTCCTGGCCTTTTGCCGACAACCATGTGGCCCAG
>JAYTWC010000586.1:0-6523 GCA_043743635.1 Verrucomicrobiota bacterium
GCGCTCTTCACTCACTACACCGCGCCCGACGACCTTCGACGGTTAGCCGGCAACATCAAGCAGCACACGATCGAAAACCTCGACACTTACCTTCCCCAGGTTGAAGCCAAGCTCCAAGAAAATGGCGCAAAAGTTCACTGGGCCGAAGACGCCAACGAAGCCTGCGCCCGCGTGCTCGAAATCATGCGCGCCCGCAACGCCACCAAGATCGTCAAGGCTAAGACGATGGTGAGCGAAGAAATCGGCCTCGCTCCCTACCTCGAAAAAGAAGGTATCGAATGTCTAGAGACGGATCTTGGCGAGTTCATCATCCAGATCGCGCATGACCATCCATCGCACATCGTCAAACCGATCATCCACAAAAACCGCCGCGAGATCGCGAAACTTTTTGAGGAAAATGGACTCGGCGCGTACAACGACGATCCCGAAACCATAACCCGTCGCGCCCGCCAGTTCCTTCGCCATAAATACCTCGAAGCTGACGTCGGTATCACCGGAGCCAACTTCGTTTCCGCCGAAAGTGGCCGCCTCGTGCTCGTGACCAACGAAGGCAATTCCCGTTTTTCGCTCGCCGCGCCAAAGATTCACATCGCGCTTGTCGGTATCGAGAAGGTTGTCCCGAAGGACCGCGACCTCGCGATCTTGCTCAACCTCCTCGCGCGCTCTGGCACCGGCCAGCAGCTCACCGTTTATACTGAGTTCATCACCGGCCCGAAATCCGCCACGCAGCCCGACGGCCCGGAGGAAATGCACGTCATCTTCGTCGACAATGGCCGCACAGAAGTGCTCGCCAGCAACTGCCGCGAAATCCTCCGCTGCATCCGTTGCGGCGCCTGCCTGAATGTTTGCCCGGTTTACCGCCAAGCCAGCGGCCATGCTTACCGCAGTGTTTATCCTGGACCAGTCGGCGCTGTACTCTCGCCACTGCTCGCAGGAAAGAAGTTCCCCGAACTAGCCGATTTGCCCAAAGCGTCCACATTATGCGGCGCGTGCAACGAAGTTTGTCCGGTCAATATTCCGATTCCCGACCTGCTGCTCCGTCTCCGAGATCGCGGCAAACAGGAACACAGCGAAGCCGCCGCGGCCGCCGCACCGCCGCTCGGTGGTTTCGCCATCGGCGCAACCCAGCCCGTCCTCTGGAAAACTGCGCTCGCTTTGGGCGGACTTAACACCCTCGTTCCGACCGCCCTGCTCCCGCGTGCCGCCAAAAGCTGGATCAATGATCGCGGCTTGCCCGAATGGCGTGGCGGTCAGTTCAGAAAGTGGATGAAGCAAAGGAAAAAGAAATGAGCACCTCTCGCGAAAAAATTCTTGGCCGCGTCAACGCCGCCCTCGCTCCGCTGCAGAAGCGCGCCGCACATCCCGATTTTGCCGACAAGACGGCTACGATGCCGAACCTCGCTCTCGGTGATCTAACGGCACTTTTCAACGAGCGCTTGAAGCTCGTAAACGGCGTCGCGTTCGATGCCGTCGCGTCCCTTGTCGCGTGGCTGAAATCCGAGGGCCACATTCGCGGATACTGCGATCCGCTTCTTTGGCCCAGCTTGAGCTCCGTCTTTGGCGATGGGTTCAAAGTCGAAACCTCCTTCGACCGCACGCGCGTCGATGACTACCAATTCGGTATCACCCGCGCGGTCGGTGCGATCGCCGAAACCGGCTCAATCGTCATCTCGGACACGACCACGTCATCCCGCCTCGGTGCCCTTGCGCCCTGGGTGCACATCGCGGTCGTTTCTAAGCAGCAGATCCTTCCTGATCTGGTCACCGCTGTGACGTCTCTCGGTGATGATCCCAATGTCATCTGGTGTACCGGTCCGTCAAAGACAGCCGACGTTGAAGGGATCCTAATTCAGGGCGTTCACGGTCCAGGCGTACAGATTGCGTTACTTGTGGATTGAACCTGAAAATACGGAAACTGACAGGCTTCCGTATTATTAACGGTTCTATAACCAACGCTTCGGGCGTAAATTTTACCGAGTTTTTCAGCCAATGGTAGATATTAGACTTGGATTTTTTTGAGGCTGTGTCGTATTTACAAACGACCCCACCAAGCGACAGCTTAAATACCCGCCCTCAACCAAAATGTCGCCATGCTCCCCAAGTCAGTCATCCCGCTTCGCAGGCTAAACAAGCTCTTAATACTTGTCGCACTCTTCGCCAGTTGCTCTAACTGGGCCGCTGCGGCATCGACAAACGTCTCCTATTTCGGCGCTGGTTCGCTCGACGACTGGCTCGCCATCGGGCTCGCTGCACTCGCAGCTTTGTTCTGCGTTCAAAAACGAGAATAACGTCTTTAAACGACGTAGATGATTTTGCAGAATCTACTTCTGCAAAAGTTGCGCAGCGCTGATCGCTTATCCACCTGATGGTGGCAGCAATTGAACAATAGCGCACAGACGGGACTGCTCGCCCATAAGTTTCTCGCAAATCCAAACGCGAATATTCCATCTGATCTCGCCCACTGCGGCGACACCGGTGGCTTTAGCGGGAAATCTTTTTAACGGCGATCCTCGCAGATGCGGAAAACAAGCGAGCGGTACATAACGAGGACCGTGGTATTTGCCGCGCACTCGATAATCAAGACAGCCGACCTTTAACCCTTCCTCACATTCGTCGAACACGATGTCCTTCAATGCCAATTCCATCGAGCACCACACCGACCAACCCAGAACTTCTTCAAGCAAAGAAGTCGCCGAGGGTGGCGCGGGTGGCGCATCGAAGATGAATTTGAAGTCTTTCACACGCTATGAGTTTAGAGTTTTGTCAGGATTGAGACCGTCGGAAGACCATCTCTTCTGACATCACCCACATCGGACAAGACACCGCTTAACTTAAGCGGATGCTCCACTGATTCTCCTGGGGTTTATACTTCAGAAACTGCCGCTTTGTCCGCCAACCAAACCACGCGGTCACCCCAGCTGCGCAACATCTGAATCGGGATTTTCAAAGGATCATGCGCTCCATTAAAAACACGCTTGATCATCGCTGCCTTGGATGCGCCCAGCGCCATAACGACAATCAAGCCGCAGGCTCCGAGTCCGGCCGGCGTAATCGTCAGGCGCCAACCTTTTCCCGGCACCTCCACCGCTGCGAAAAATCGGCGCTCGTCTGCTTTCAATAACGGACTGCCTGGGAAAATTGACGCCGTGTGTCCATCGTCTCCCATACCAAGAAAACAAACATCGTAAGAGTGTTCGTCTCCTGCCCGCCCATGCCAATCGCGGGCATAAGTTGTCGCGGCCTCGCTTGGTAGCATTGCGACCGGCCACGGATGCTGGTGCTCTGGCGGCACAAGTAAGGGCGTCAAAAGCTGACGTTCTGCGTTACCGAAATTGCTCTGGTTGCTGTGCAACGGGACAACGCGCTCGTCGCTCACCGTAAAATGCGTCATCGCCAGCGTCTTATCCGGAATCGCGCGATGAGTCGCGCACCACCGATACCATTCCTGCGGAGTCGAACCACCCGTCAGTGCCCAAGAAAATATCTTGTTTGTCCCTAAGTGCTGCTGACCGACCGCCAACTCGACGGCTTTTGCGAACAGTTCTTCGCGCGCACCCACAATCAACCGCCCATACGCAGTAGCCCGTTCTGATTTCATTTTTAGAAAAACATCGCTTCGCTCAGCGCCGCATCAGGCGACAAGAGGCTGACTGCAATATGCAGGGTTGAACGCCCAGCGCCAAAATCCGCTTCGATGCAGGCGTTTTTGTGTTCAAGATCGCCATGCCAGCGGAAGCAATGGCCATTGTCATAATCAAAATCGAGTCGCAGTACTCCGCCTTCCGATGTCGCCGCCGGCAGGCACTCGAAAGTTACGGCCAGGGTGACACCACACTCAGTCATACGTTCACGTACCCAGTTTTTCAATACACGAGCCTCTGCACTAAGCTTAGCGCCATGTGAAATCGTGACTGAACGCAGCCCGGCAACAAGCGTCGCTGGTTCGTAGCCGCTTAATAACTGTCCAACGGATTGGCGCACCGATAGCAGTCGCGCATAAACAATGTCACGAACCGCATCCGGTCGTGGCCAGGAAAACGAGAAGATTCCTGGATCAACGATCGCCGAATCGATGAGGATGCGCTGCGAGCCGCGAAGCAAATGTTGATAATCGTTTAGCCGGTGAATTGATGCAAAACGGTGCACCCAATAATACAGTGGTAAATCGGCAATCAAGCAAACCGACAACTGACTTTCAAGATATTGGCGTGCGACGAAGGGATAACACAGCAGCACAAACTCACAACAACGCGTGTCGCCCTTAGACTTCCCGAGATGGCACTCGCCGTATGCCTTGGCACGCATCTCAGTTGCCGGATCATCCATCGGCAACGGACAAAGCACCACCACACGGCACGGTGCACGCCGCGAAAAACTGACCGCCGTTTGGAACTGCTCGATCGCATCATCAACCGTGGTGTTGAAGCCGAGATGAAGAACAAAGTTTACCTGTGTGGCCTTTACATCGTCAGATGCCGGTGCCGGGCCTCCTCTGGCGGCGGTGTCCTGCCACATTTGGGCAAGGTATTTGGTTATAGAACCCACCGGAACCTCGATGCCGGGAAGTGCGTCAAAAATGGCAGCCATGATTTAGATTCCGCTTACGGTTGACGCCATGCGTGCTTGCCTGCCGCAAGCAACGCCTCACCCACAGCCGGGCCCCATGAACCAGCGGGGTAGCTGCCCATGCCTTCACGTCCGGCAGCAGCCCAGGCTTCCAGCACCGGCGTGTAAAGCGCCCAAGAGGTTTCAGCTTCGTCACCGCGAATGAACAGCGTGCCATCGCCAATCATCGCGTCGAGTACGAGGCGTTCGTAGGCTTCGGGCGTGTTGGATCCAAAGGTGGTGCTGTAGCGGAAGTTCATTTTCACCGGCTGCATGCGCGTCTCCAAGCCGGGTACTTTGCCGTTGAGCACGAGGCTCAGTCCTTCGTCAGGCTGGATCTGAAACGCCAGCGTGTTCGGCGCCAGGTTAAACCGGTCGCTCTCGGCAAAAAGCGTGCCGGGCGGACGTTTAAACTGTATTGCAATTTCAGATACGCGCCGAGCCATGCGTTTTCCTGAGCGAATATAGAACGGAACTCCCTGCCAGCGCCAATTATTGATCGAAAGACGCATGGCGGCGTAGGTCTCAGTTCCGGAGTTTGCCGCAATCCCCTCTTCCTCAAGGTAGCCTTTCACCATTTTGCCACCCATCATGCCTTTAATGTATTGCGCCCGGGCCACGTCGCCACCCGAACCAATTTTTAGAGGTTGAATCGATTTGAGAACCTTCACTTTTTCGTCGCGCACCGCCTCAGCATCGAGCGAAACCGGCGGTTCCATGGCCGTCAGCGCGACGAGTTGCATGGTGTGATTCTGAATCATGTCACGAAGCGCACCACTCTGTTCATAATAACCGCCGCGCGTGCCGACACCGACTTCCTCGGCCACGGTGATCTGCACGGAATCGATAAAATTGCGGTTCCAGAGTGGCTCAAAAATCGCGTTGGCGAACCGCTGCACGAGCAAATCTTGGACGGTTTCTTTGCCTAAGTAGTGGTCGATCCGATACACTTGATGCTCTTCGAAAACCGACCTGATCGTGGTGTTGAGCGCACGTGCCGAGGCGAGATCGCGGCCAAACGGCTTTTCAATAATTACCTTCGAATGATGTCGTAAGCCGAGATGACGCGCAGCCAATCCGCTTGCCCCAAGATTCAAAAGAATCGGGGCAAACACTGACGGTGGCGTAGAGATATAGAAAAGCGTTTGGACCTCGCGGCCAATCTTGGTCTCGATCGCGGCAACGTGTTTCGCGAGACGATCAAATGCAGCGCGCTCATCATAACCACCCGCTACATAACTCGTGTTTTGTGCGATGTGATCCCATACGTCGGCGTTCAATTCGCGGCGCGAAAACTCCTTGATCGCTCCGGTGGCGATTTTACGAAACTCGTCGTCCGGTATCGCTTTTCGGCCAAACCCAACAAGGAAAAAATCAGCCGGCAACAAGTTGTCATAGCCAAGATTGAAAACAGCCGGGATGAGTTTGCGCGCTGTCAAATCACCCGAAGCGCCAAAGATAACCACCACGGTTGGCGGCGCGCCGCGGTGTTTACTAAGGCCTTGGAGAAACGGATGACGTTGGATTTCCGACATATTGTACGTATTTATGCAAATGAAACTGAATCAGATTAATCCACACTTTCATGCATGAATTGTGCCGCGACGGTGAATGTTTTTAATCATCCTGAGTAACCAAATCGATACACGATTTGATTAGAATCGCAAATCCACCGGTCCCTTCAAGGCCGTCGATCTTTCGTGAAAAGCGGCACGTTTTCAAAATGCCTCACCTCTGGAGCCACGCCGCTACCTTGATGACTGACTTCCACGACATCAAAACGAAATGTCGGCACCGGCGAAGCCGAACCAAGAGCACGAAGATAAGCCGTGCAGGCGCGAAGCAACACGCGTTTTTTGGCTTGATTGACGGCGTCGTAACCGGAAACCAAGGCGCTGGCAGAGCGCGTTTTTACCTC
>JAYTWC010000587.1:0-3711 GCA_043743635.1 Verrucomicrobiota bacterium
CGCCGAGGTGGAGCCAGAAGAGGGTTTTGCGAAGCATGGAAGTGGGGTTCGTTGCGGGCGGTGGAATGTTACCAGCTATAACCTACGCGCAGGGCTAGAGAGCGTGGATTGACGGGGCTCATGGTGACGCCGGTGCTGCCAGCGAGCAGGTAGTATTCGTCGGTGAGGTTTTCGATGTTCACGGCGACGTTCCAGTGGGTCCATTTGCGGGAGATGCCGAGATCGATGCGGTGGAAACAATCGAGAATGAGCGGGTCGGGTGCGGCGGCGGTGGGCGAGGAGGAGCCGCCGACGCGGTCGCTTTGCCAGATGTAACCGAGGCGCACGGACCATTTTGCGAGCGGGCCGTTCGTGAAGGTGTAGCGCGAGTCGAGGCTGACGGCGTGGTGCGGGGTCATCTCGGCGGGGGCGCCTTTGCCGCCGGTGGTGGTGCGGTTGTAGGCGTCGATGTAGGTGTAGGTAGCGCTGGTTTCCCAGCTGGGAATGGGTCGGAGGACGAGCTCGGTTTCGATGCCGTCGGACTTGCGGCCAGTGTCGAGCTGGCGATAAAACCGGTTGCCCCTTGGGTTAAGTTCGGTGGTGTCAGACTGGACGAGGACGTTGTTGAGTTCGGTGGTGAAGGCGGTGATGCCGGCGGAGATGCGGTGTTTGAAGAAGTCTCCTTTTAGGCCGATCTCGTAGTTATCACCTTCGGTCGGTGCGAAGCCGCCGGTGGCGCCAGCGAGATCTTCGGAGGTGGGGTCGACGAGCGTGTAGCTGCTTGAATAGCTGGTGTAGACGGAGACGGCTTTTGTCAGGCGGTAGACGAGGCTGACGTTGGGCGTGAGGTCGCTGCTCCGCGCGGGCGAGTCGGTGGTGACGTCGGCGGGTGTGGTGGTTTGGGTTTTCTCGCTGGCGCGCGCGAGGCCGAGGGTGGCGATGAGTTTTCCCCAGAGTTCGGTCTGGCTTTGGAGGTAGCCGTTCCAGACATCGGTGCGGGTGAGGTTGCCGAGGGAGGGCGTGGGTGCGACGACGTCGACGAGCGGGCTGGAGGCGATGCCGGTGTAGATATTGACGGGGGATTGGTCGAGGGTGCTGGTGGCGAGGGTGTAGGCCTGGCTGTTAGTTCGGCGTGCGTTGAGGCCGAGCTGGAGGAGGCTTTTGATGGCGGGCGTATTTAAAAATTGATACGCGGTGCTGGCGTCGGAGGAGAAGGTGCCGATGTCGCTGCGGCTACGGGCCTGGCGGCGGCTGACGACCCAGCTGCGAGGGTCGGCAGGATTGGTTTGGGTAAGAGTGGCGGTTTGGGGGGACCAGGCGTTGTTGTTCATGTCGCGTTGGAGCGAGCGGAAGCTGAGGGCGGCGGTCCAGTTACGGGTGAAATCGAGGGCGAGATCGGCACCTAGGGTTCGGTTGCGGTCGATGCGTTCGCCGGCGGCGAGGTTGACGTTGCGAGGCGAGACGTCGGCGGTGGTGTAGCTGGTAATGCCGTCGGCGGTGGTGCGGGAGGAGGAGGGGGAGATGACGGCGTTGCGCGCGGCTCGGGTTTCCTCGGACCATTCGAGCATCGGGGTGAGGCGGAAGCGGCCGGCGGCGTCGAGTTTGTAGGTGAAGGAAAGGCGGTAGAACTGGTTGGCGTCGGTCTGGCCGGTGTAGGTGAGGGCGGTCTGTTCGACGCTGCCGAGGAGGCGGTAGAGCAGGCGGCCGTCCCCGGTTATTTTACCGGTGGCGTCAAGTTCGACCTCGGTGCTGACGCGGTTGCCGAAGCTGGAGTCGTCGCCGACGAAGGTGCGCGTACGAGTGTCGAGGTTGATAGATGCAACGTCCTGAGGTTTTTTAGTGATGAGATTAATGAGGCCGCCGGGCGAGGAGGCGTTGCCATAAAGCAGGCCGGAAGGACCTTTGAGGGCGACGATCTGTTCGTAGCCGAAGAGGTTGGGCGAGTAGCTGCCGCCGATGATGCGGCCGGCGAAACCGTCGACGCGCCACTCGTTGGCGGTCATGCGGAAGCCACGGGCGTAGAAATGGTAGCTTTCCTGGACGGCGCCGTTGGTGTTCATGCCGGGAATCCAAAACAGGAGATCGGAGCCAACTTGGAAGTCCTGTTCGCGAATGCGGCTGGCGTCGATGACGCTGAGGCTGCGCGGGGTGTCTTTGACGGTGGAGGGGAGTTTCTGGACGGTGGTGTCGATAGAAGTGACCGGGGTGCCGACGACTTCAAATTTATCTAGGCCAAGTACTTCTCCGTTTGCGTAGAGCGCGAGGGCAGCGATTTTTTCAGCGGCGGAGAGCGGTAGGAAGGACGCAGTTGCGAGGATGGCTTTAGCGAGAATAGGACGCAGTCTCATAAATAGGCTTTAGAAAGGTGCTTGTTTTTTGGAAATTGCCTGACCGGGGTTGGATAGCGACTGAGACGCAGTCGCATGTCAATCGTTTGTTTGAGACGGTATCTCATGTGCTGGATAAAACGGCAGGATTGACCGAGTTAAGTCAGATCGGTTTTAACGTGGGAATGGTTGAAGCCCTTCGCGTAAATCTCGGCGAACGTAGTTACTCTCTGCACTTTGGCAGGGACTTGAGCGATGCTGTGCGCGGCGAAGTCGATGCGCTCGTTAAGGATGGACGCAAGGTGGTGGTTTTGACTGACCGCAATGTGGCGGTGCAGCAAAAAGCTGCGGTGGCCGCGATGGTTGGGGATGCGCCGACGTTGATGTTTGATCCGGGCGAGGAAACCAAGTCACTGAAGGAATATGGTCGCGCGTTGGATTTTCTGGCGGAACAGCGCGTGGATCGCACGAGTGTGTTGCTCGCTGTCGGTGGCGGTGTGATCGGCGATCTGGCGGGCTTCGTTGCTGCGTCGTATTTGCGCGGCATCGAGTTTTATCAAATCCCGACAACCTTGTTGTCGATGGTTGATAGTTCTGTTGGTGGAAAGACAGGCATTAATTTGAAGGCTGGCAAGAATCTGGTCGGCGCATTTCACCAGCCGAAGGCGGTTTTCATTGCGACGGGGTTGCTCGATACGTTGCCACCGCGCGAATTTGCCGCGGGCATGGCTGAGGTGATCAAGTATGGCTTGCTTGGCGACGCGGCGTTGCTGGCGCAGCTGGAGCGAACGCCGTTAACGGTGACGAGTGCCGAACTAGCGCCTGTCGTTCGCGCGTGTTGTGTGGCGAAGGCGCGGATTGTCGAGGCGGATGAACGTGAGCTCGCGAAGGAAGGCGGCCGCGCGCTGCTGAATCTTGGGCATACGTTTGGCCACGCGATCGAGCAGGTGACGGGTTACGGCGTGTATCTGCACGGTGAGGCGGTGGCGGTTGGTTTGGTAGCGGCGGCACGGCTTTCTGAACGACTTGGCTTGATCGGAGCGGCCGAAGTAGCCCGTGTGGATCGGGTTGTGGCGGCGCATGGTTTGCCGGTGCGTTTACGCGAGTCGTTGCCGTTGGAAAAATTGATGGCCGCGATGGCGCGCGACAAAAAGGTTCGTGGCGGTCAACTGCGTTTTGTGGTGTTGAAGCGGCTTGGCGAGGCGGCCACCCAGTCGGGCATTGATCCGGCGCTGGTTGAAACGGTCTGGCGCGAGTTCGGTGCGGTTTGATCGTCAACGAGTGGAAAAACTCTCGATTCCTCAGTCCTGATTCGCGATGCTCTGCTTATGTCTGCAATAGACGAAGGTATCGTCCGCGAATATTTCGAGCAAAATGGATTTCTTGTCCGCCAGGTGCGCAAGTA
>JAYTWC010000588.1:0-2116 GCA_043743635.1 Verrucomicrobiota bacterium
GGGGCTGCTTCGGTGGTGCCGTAGGCTTCGAAGATGCGGATGCCGAACCGGTCGTTCCACAATTTTTGCGTGGCGGGCTGAAGTTTTTCGGCACCCGCAAAAACGTAGCGGAGTGCGTAGAAATCATAGTTGTGGGCTTTGCGGGCGTAGCCGTTGAGGAATGAGTTCGTTGCAAAAAAGATCGTGGCGTTGGTGCTGTAGATGAATTCGGGAATAACGCCGTAGTGCAGTGGAGTTGGATAGAGGACGGTGCGCAAACCGCTTAATAGGGGTAAAAGCATGCCGCCACAAAAGCCGAAGGCGTGGAAGAGTGGCAGGGCGTTGAAAACGGCGTCATTGTGACTGAAGTCGATGCGGGCGCGAAGCTGGGCAACGTTGGCCAGCAGATTGCGGTGCGAGAGCACGACGGCTTTCGGCAGGCCGGAGGAGCCGGAGGTGAAAAAGATCGCGCAGCGCGGGTCGGAGCCGCGCGCGCGCCATTTGGCCTCGTGGTGGCCGTGGGCGGCGGTGAGCCAGAACTGGATGCAAGCGGCACGGAGTTTCCATGCGAACGATGGTTTTAAGTCTTCAAGATAGATGAAGGTTATGCCTTCGGCATCGAGTGCGGTGACATAGGCCTCAAGTTTAGCTGATTCGATGAACTTGCGGGCTGTGATCACCGTGCGCACTTTGGCGGTACGGACCGTTGATAGGAAGGCGGCGCTGCCCATGGTGAAATTGAGCCAGGCGGGGACGCGGTGGCAGAATTGCAGACCAAAGAAGACCAAGGCTCCCTCGATGCTGGTTGGCATCATGATGCCGACGTTGGCGCCGGGTTTTGTCAGGGCGGCGAAACGCGTGCCGAGATAACCGGACCGTCCGAGGATTTGGGCGTAGGTGAGGGTTTTGCCATCGTGTGTTTCCCAGAGCGGGCGATTGCCGATGTGGCGGCGTGAGGCGGCAACGAGTTCGCGGAAGACGGTGTGGTTCGGAATTTGGGCGGTGCAGGCGCTCTCGGTGAGGAGCTTGTAGATGTGTGGGGTCGCCTGCTCGCGGCTTAGATTTTTCGGGAGTTGGCAGACGGGGCTGATAGTGATTTTGATGCGGGGGAACCAGCGCTTACGGTATTTTTGGCCGAGGCGGGTGAAGAGCGAAAGGTGGGCACCGTCGATGTGAACCGTGACGATTTGTGCGTTGGTCTTTTGTGCGATAAAACCGGCGCCGTCGTAGATCTTCATCAAACCGCCGGTCATGCTGAGACGTCCTTCGGGAAAGATAACAACCGGTTCGTTTCGCTCAACGCAGGCGCAAAGGGTTTTGAGCGCGAGCGGTTCCAGCGGGTTAAGTGGATACGATGTTACCCACTTGGTGAAAGGCTTGATCCAGGGCAGCCGGGCGATTTGCGAGTGGACCGCGAAGACCGGGCGCTCGGGGAGGAAGGCGGCGAGGAGCGCGGCATCGAGCCAGGAAGTGTGGTTGGCAATGATCAGGCGACGACCCTCGAGGGGGAAATGTTCGAGGCCGCGGACCTCCACGCGGAAGATAATGCGAAGCAGTGTGCGCACTACGGTGTGCAGGACTGATTCTGGAACGAGCCAGATCATGGTGATCGAGGCGATGAAATTGAGCACGGCAAGAACGCATAGGAGTGCCATGGGCCGCGGATCCAGAGCGGCGATGCCGATCGCACCGGTAGCGGCAACAACGATAAAGGCCGCGTTCATGATGTTGTTGGCAGAAATGACGCGGCCTCGCTGATCGACGGGGCTGCGATGCTGCATGATCGCGTAGAGTGGTACGGAATAGATGCCGCCGGCGATGCCGATGCCAGAGGTGGCGACGAGAAGAAACTTGTCCAAATGGGCACCAGCAAAACGATCGGCGATAATCCAAAGAACTAAGAAAGCGCTAATCGCGAGACCCGCGAGAGGAACGTAGGTGGCGCGGATGCGTCCCTTGGTGAGGATCAGGCCGAGAAAAGAGCCGACGCCGACACCGATGGCAAAACAGAGAAGATATTGCGTCACACCGCCAGCCTCGTGGTGAAGGACGTCTTTGACGTACGTCGGCAGGAAAGAAAGAAGAACTGCACCTAGTCCCCAGAACCAGGAAATGCCGAGGATGGAACGCCAGAGCA
>JAYTWC010000589.1:0-5465 GCA_043743635.1 Verrucomicrobiota bacterium
AGCCACGGCAGCCGCACTGCCGCCGGAACTTCCGCCCGGCACGCGCTCGAGATCATAAGGGTTACACGTCGTGTGAAACGCCGAGTTTTCGGTCGACGATCCCATTGCGAATTCATCGAGATTCAACCGGCCCCAGCAAATCGCGCCGGCATTCTTCAATTTTTTCGTGGCCGTCGCGTCGTAAGGCGAAACAAAATTCGCCAGCATTTTCGAAGACGCTGTGAGCGGTTGACCCGCCACCGAAATCACGTCCTTCATGCCAATCGGGATGCCTTCGAGCGGCCCTCTCGCCTGCCCTGCGGCGCGGCGTTCATCCGAGGCCCGTGCCTGCGCGAGCGCATCAGCCTCGTCGAAGGAATTAAAGGCTTTCACCTTTGTATCAACGGACTTGGTACGCGCAACCACAGCTTGCGTCAGCTCGACCGAGGAAATCGTCTTCGCCTCAAGCAACGCGGCAAGTTCAGTAACGGGTTTGTAGAAAAGTTCGGAAGACATGGCGCGGTTCACTCCACAACCTTGGGGACGACAATCATGTTGTTGCGCTGAGCGGGGGCGTTTTTTAGCGCGTCCTCAACCGTCAAACCTGCCTGCGCAACGTCATCTGCCCAGACATTGTAAACCGGGAAAGCATGCGCGGTCGGTTCGACACCACTGACATCGACTTTCTTTAACTGTTCGATGTAGGCAAGCACATCACCCAGTTGGGAGGAAAATTTAGCCTTCTCTTCAGGCGTCAGTGCGAGTCGCGCCAGATGGGCGACATGATCAATATTGAGATCGGTTAGGGCAGACATGGTTATTTCCGAATCTGGTACGGCGTTGTTTTTGCGAGTTCGTCCTGAATTTTTTGGAATGCGAGATTGACCTCGTCGTCGGTCAGCGTGCGTTCCGAAGAGCGAAACACCAGCGAGAAGCCAAGGCTCTTCTTGCCTTCAGGCAAACCAGCACCCTGATACAAATCAAACACCTCGATCGTCTCCAAGCTGAAGACATTGCCCGTGGCGGCACGAGCAAGTTTCGCCAGCGTCTTCTGAACCTCGGAGGCCAGCAAATTCTGATCAACCACGAGCGCGATATCACGCAACGCCGCAGGAAAAAGACTGAAGGGCTGATAACGACGATGGGCGCTCGCAGCAGCCAGTTTCTCTGGCAGAACCGCAAAGATACCGGCGTAAACCTTACCCTCAATGCCAAGTGATTTGACCATCGCGAGGTCGGCCAAACCACACTGAGCCAACCAGCCAGCGCGAACGTCCGCAGCCACTGCGGCCTGACCCGTTTGCCAGCCTTGACTCGCCTCGCTGGCGGGTTGCAGGGATTGCCGAACTAAATCGACATCGGCAGCAGCTGCCAATGTTTCGACATGACGCTTTGCAGCATAAAAATCCGGTGCCTCACGCTTCAACCAACTGCGGTCAGATGGGTTTTCAGCGATCACAAAACCAACGGCGACGTACTCGTAATTTGCCCCATCGCGCTCGATGAAGATGCGCCCGGTTTCGAACAAGCGCGAGGCCTTAACTCCACGCGATTGGTTCAGCTTGAGCGTATCAAGCAGACCGTGAATCAACGACGGACGCAGATGCGACTGGTCCTCAACGAACGGATTCGAAAGAGCCAATTCCGCAGCAGCCGTCTGCGAAACCCACGTGGAAATTTCCCGACTGGAGCGCAGCGTGTAATTTACACATTCGTTGAACCGCTGCCCAACGAGGTAATCGGTGACCTTGCGGTTGAAGAGCACGATTGGATCGTCATCGCCAACCAAACCAGGTGACAGAACCACACTTGCCGGAATCTTCTCTGTTCCGTAAACGCGAAGCACTTCCTCGACCAGATCGATCGGCCGGTCAAGGTCGTCGCGCCAGCTCGGAATCGAAACGGTCATCGCTGGTCCACGCTCCGGCGTAGGTTCTTCACGAACAATCGTGAGCTCAAGTGCCTCGAACGCGGCGCGAATCTCTGCTTCTGGAATTTCGAAGCCCACCTTCTCGTTAATGAAGCCCGGCGTAACCATGATCTCACGCTGCCACGGCACATCGGCACCAATGCGCTGGGTATGTCCAGCGACTTTACCGCCGGCAAACTCAAGAATAAGATCAATCGCACGATGGGTGGCCTCTTCAAGTGAATGGGGATCGACGCCGCGTTCGTAGCGATAAGACGAATCGGACGAAAGAACCAATTTACGCGACGTTGTACGGATCGACTGGCGTTTGAAAAACGCGCTTTCCAGCACGAGATCGGTCGTGGTGTCGTCCACGCCAGAGTTTTCGCCACCCATCACACCAGCGACAACCAACGGCTTGGTCGCATCAGCAATGACCAACATACGACCCGTGAGAACGCGTTCCTTGCCATCAAGCGTGACGATCTTTTCGCCCTCGATCGCGTGGCGCACGATGATCTGCTGGCCGCCGATCTTTTTTGCATCAAAGGCATGGGTGGGCTGACCATATTCGAGCAGCACATAATTGCTGATATCGACCACGTTGTTGATCGGGCGCAGACCAACAGCCTTGAGCCGCTCCTGCATCCAAACCGGACTCGGCGCGATCTTCACGCCGGTGATAACGGTCGCCGTGTAGAGCGGGCAGTCCTGCCCAGCGTCCACGACAACCGACTTCAATAAATCTTCACGTTTCGCAGGATCCGCCGCGTTTGGAGTGAACGTGACGTCGGGATAAATCAGATCCTGCTTAAACCAGGCCGCGAGTTCGCGTGCGATGCCGAGGTGACTTAGGCAGTCAGGACGGTTCGGGGTGATTTCGATATCGAACACCACATCGCCCGAAGGCAAAACGGAATTGATCGGTGCGCCAAGCGCAGGCGATCCGCCAAGAACGAGCAAACCGCTCGCTTCATCGGAAATCGTGAGCTCCTTGGCCGAACACATCATGCCATCGGACATTTCGCCGCGAACCTTGGCCTGCTTAATCGTGAAATTTCCAGGCAACACGGCGCCTGGAAGCGCGACCGGAACACGGTTTCCAGCATCGCAATTCGGTGCGCCGCAGACGATCGTTTTGACGCCGCCAGCCGAACCAACATCCACCGTGCACACAGAGAGCTTGTCGGCATTCGGATGCTTGTTGCGGGTGAGAATCTCGCCCACAAAAACGTTCTCCAGCTGCGGTGCTCCGGTACGAATGACCTGCTCAACTTCAAAGCCGAGAAAGGTGATCGCACGGCAAATCTCGTCGACGGAAGCGTCGAGTTGCACATAGGACTTGAGCCAGTTAAGGGAAATTTTCATCGGTGATTCCTCAGGCGAACTGTTTCAGGAAACGGACATCATTCTGATAGAAGTAACGGATGTCATCGATGCCATAGAGCAGCATCGCGAGACGCTCCAAGCCCATGCCAAAAGCATAACCGCTCCAAACGGTTGAATCGTAGCCGACACCTTCAAATACGCTCGGGTCGACCATGCCACAACCGCCAATCTCAATCCATTCCTTGTTGACCTTCGGAAGATGCTTTGCCGACAGATCCACTTCAAAGCTCGGCTCGGTGTAACCAAAATAGTGCGGACGAAAACGGGTCTTGGTGTCCTTGCCGAGCAACGACGCGAAGATGTAATCGAGGAGTGCCTTCAGATCGCGCACGGAAACGTTTTTATCCACGTAAAGGCATTCGAGCTGATGGAAGTTGGCTGAGTGCGTGGCGTCCGATGTGTCGCGACGGTAAACGCGACCGGGCGAGACGATGCGGATCGGCGGTTTGCCTTTGAGCATGGTGCGAATCTGCACGGACGACGTGTGTGTGCGCAGGAGATATTTTTCGTGCGGATGTTTTTTCGAGATATTGCCGAACTTAACCGCATCAGGAAAATAAAATGTATCCTGAGCGTCGCGTGCCGGGTGATCGGCTGGCGTATTAAGGGCGTCGAAACAGTAATATTCCGTCTCAACCTCCGGGCCTTCGACCACGGAAAAGCCAACCTTGCTCAGAATGCGACACATCTCTTCGCGCACGAGCGTCAGGGGATGATAGGTTCCAGGAAGTGGATCGGGTGACGGCAGCGACGGATCGATCGAGGGCCCGAGTTGAGCACGGAGCTCTGAGGCCTCGATCTGGCGCAGCGCGGCATCAAGAAACGTTTGGAGCTGGCCCTTGGTTTCGTTAATCGCTTTCCCGACCAGCGGACGCTGTTCCTTGGGCACCGAGCCCATTTGTTTCATGAGAGCGGTAAGCTCGCCGTTGGGGCCAACGTAACGGGCCTTGGCGGCCTCGAATTCCGGGCGCGTCTTGAGCGCGGCGAGTTCAGCCTGGGCTTTGGCGAGAAGAGCAGTGAGTTGGTCTTGCATGCGAAAAGAAATTAAACACCAAGTGCGCAAAGAACGCCAAGAAAGTTTCTTGCTCGTTTTTAAATGCTTCGATCTTTGTGCAAAAAAAAGGCGCGTTACGAATAACGCGCCGAATCTTGAGGCGAGCGTGAAGCCACTCGCAATTTTAAGAGGTTAGGCTTTAACGGCAGCCTTGGTCTTCAACGCGTCCTGGGCTTTTTGAACCAGGGCGGTGAAGGCAACTTCATCGCGAATCGCGATGTCGGAAAGGACCTTGCGGTCGAGACCGATATTGGCGGCTTTGAGGCCTTCCATGAAGCGGCTGTAGCTGATACCGTTATTACGGCAAGCAGCGTTCAAACGCACGATCCAGAGACCGCGGAAGTCGCCCTTTTTCTTGCGGCGAGCCGCATAGGCGTACTGCCAAGCATGTTGAACAGCTTCTTTCGCGTAGCGATAGAGCTTGGATTTACTACCGAAATAGCCACGGGCGTATTTCAGTACTTTTTTGCGGCGCTTGCGCGACGCGGGGGAGTTTGTTGCACGAGGCATGTTAGGTTATGTTTTTTTGAGGCCGCCGGGTCGTCTCGTTAAGATTCACCCGGCTGGCGCAGTTATGATTTTGTCGCTCAGAGCCCGAATGGAAGGCAGCGTTTAAGCGGCTTTGCATGGCCTTCAGCCACAAGCTTGTCCTTAGTAGCACGGCGTTTTGCCTTTGTGCTCTTAGCGGAAAGTAGGTGACGGAAACCAGGCGTGCGGCGAATCAACTTGCCCGTACCGGACAACTTGAAGCGCTTGGCGACAGACTTTTTTGTCTTTTGCATGTGAGGAGCGGAAGAAAACAGAGCACGCGCACGTCCTTGGCAAGGGGAATTTTTTATCCACCGCAAAGAAGCCGACGAAAAGAAGAGTTATGATTCTGCGCAATTACGGCGTTGACAGCCTCTCGCGACTCTGGGATTCGATCCGGCTCCGCAAAATCTTTCTATCGAAAAAATATCGCGCGCCACACCCTAAACCGGCCAACCCGCACCACTTTTAATACATAACCACCATGGCATACAGCGAAGTTCTCCTCATTAAGCCAGTTGAAGGTCTCGGCGCCGAAGGCGACCAAGTCAAAGTCCGCGCCGGCTACGCCCGCAATTATCTCCTCCCCCGCGAGATTGCCGCGCC
>JAYTWC010000590.1:0-3212 GCA_043743635.1 Verrucomicrobiota bacterium
CCTGCCCTTCCTGGCGACGACCACGATCTTAATGGAGGCCGTGAAAATCGGTGCCGGCCGCGAAACCGCGCACGAAGCGATCAAAGAACACGCGCTGGCAGCATCGAAAGCGCTGCGCAACGGCGGCAACGTCGATCTTGTAGGACGCCTCGCCGGCGACAAACGACTCGGCCTCAAGCGTGAAAAGCTCGAATCCATCCTTGCCGATGGCTCACGCTTTGTGGGTGCCGCACCGGAGCAGGTCGACGAGTTCGTGGCCGCCGTTACGCCGCTCGCAAAACGGTTCAAAGGCGCCGCAACGTACCAGCCAGGAAAGTTGTTGTAAGCCAGCGCGGGCGCAAATTGCGCGCGAATCGGGAAATTTGAGTTTGCCACGCAAGGGGGTGAGCGGCTTCCTTTGTACCTCACGTCACTTTAAACCTCATATCACAACACTGCCATGGCTGAACTCGTAGGAAATGTTTTGGTGGGCCAATCCGGTGGCCCCACCGCCGTCATCAACGCCAGTGTGGCGGGCGTCATCGCTGAAGCCCTCAACCACGGCTGCATCGAGGAAATTTATGGCTGCCTCAACGGCGTCCTTGGCATTCTTCAGGAAGATCTCATCGATCTCGCCTCCGAGTCCCAGCAGACCGTTCGCGGCCTGCGCCATACTCCTGGCGCGGCCCTCGGCACCTGCCGTTACAAGCTGAAAAAGCAGCAGGATTACGAGCGCGTGCTTGAAGTTTTCAAAGCGCACAACATCCGCTACTTTTTCTACGCGGGCGGCAACGACTCGCAGGACACCGCAGACAAGATTTCCAAGCTCGCTCAACAGCAAGGCTACGAACTGCGCGTCATCGGCGTGCCGAAGACGATCGACAACGATCTGCCCGTGACGGACCACTGCCCAGGCTACGGTAGCGTCGTCAAACACATCTGCACCACCGTGCGCGAACTCGCTTGCGATCACGAAGCGATGGGCCAGCACGACCTCGTTTCGATCCTCGAAGTCATGGGCCGCAACGCCGGCTGGATCGCCGCCGGTGCCTCGCTCGCCAAGCGCCGCGATCACCCGCACGACGCTCCGCATCTGATCTATTTGCCTGAAGTCGCTTTCAGCACCGAGAAGTTCGTCGAAGACGTTAAACGCGTCCTCAAGCGCGAGAAGTACTGCATGATCGTCGTGGGCGAAGGCCTGATCGACGCTGACGGCAACTACGTCTCCGCTGCAGAAGCGACCGACGCGTTTGGCCACGCCCAACTTGGTGGCGCCGCTGAATACCTCCAGGGCTTGGTTGAGCAAAACCTCCCGGGCGTCAAAGCCCGCACCGTTAAGCTCGGCATCGCCCAGCGTGCCGCAGCACATGTCGGTTCAAAGACCGACGCTGACGAGGCTTTCCTCGCTGGTCAGGCTGCCGTCAAAGCCGCGATCAACGGCGAGACCGACAAGATGGTCACGCTCGTCCGTGGCGATGGCGACCACTACACCTGCGAGACTGGCCTTGCTCCGTTGAGCGACATCGCCAACGGCGTAAAGAAACTCCCACGCGAATGGATCAACGAAGACGGCGTCAGCATGAACTTCCAGTTCCAACGCTACGCTCTCCCGCTGATTCAAGGCGAGACTCCGGTTCCTTATGATACCGGCCTGCCAACCTTCGCGAAGCTCGAGAAAGTGCGCGTCGACAAGACGCTCGCCGCCTACGAACTCTAAGCAGCGACAAAGCCCAATCGTTTTTCAAAAGCCGGTCCTTGTGACCGGCTTTTTTGTCGGCCTAACCCAAAGGCAACCGAACTATTCGCAATCGATCTCCACTTCAACGTTCCGAATGGTTGCGCAAGTACGCGGTAATTTTCGCAAGGTTCTCCTGCGCCGCCTCATATTTCGGATCGAGTTCGAGCGCACGGCGCATTTGCACGACCGCATCTTCGAGACGTCCCACCCGAGCATACAAAACCCCAAGGTTGCTGATAAGTTCGGCCGAAGGTGGAGAAGATTTTAACAGGGCTTCCAAATGCTTGATGGCTTCGTCGGGGCGGTCGGCTTCAGCCATGGCGTTAAATAGATTATAACGGGCCTGCGCCAGATTTGGGTCAAATTGCAGCGCCGTCTCCAGCTCATGAATGCCCTCCTGCGTACGACCACTTTGCAACAGCGCGACACCGAGATTGCTGTGGGCGCGCGCCATATTCGGCTTCAACCGACACGCCGCTTGGAGGTTTTCAATGGATTGGGAAAACTGGTTCATCCGGCGCAACAACGAACCGTAATTAGTTAACGCCTCGGCATCGTCTGGTTTGAGGCGGAGCGCGGCTTTAAAATGCTCTGCTGCCTTTTCATTCCGATCGAGCCGTGAAAGCGTATTAGCCAGATCGTAGTGGAGGCTATAGTTTTCTGGATCGAGCCCGACCGCTTTTTCAAGCTGAACGATCGCCTCCTCGGTTTGGCGAAGCGTGAGAAGCGCATTCCCGTATTGGGCCAGAAAGATGGCATTGCCCGGTTCGACCGAGATCGCCTTTTCAAGAAGCGCAAGTCCTTCCTTGATGATGGGGTTTGCCAAATATGCGGAGCCATCGGCGCGCCTCTGCCCGAAATCGACGCCTTCAACGAGATCGCCAGACGGTTTTTCCAGGCCGACAATTTTCCCTTCTCTGCTGACCAGTGCCCGACCTAAATTGCAGCACGCAACGGGATATTCCGGCGCAAGTTCATGCGCCTCCGAAAGATTCTGAATTGCTTCTTCCAACCGGTTATCTTCAAGGTAAAAAAGTCCGAGATTGTTAAGTGCTCGCACGTTATCCGGCACCTTGCGAACCGTGTCCTCCCAGATCGACAGGCTGGTTTGGTACACGGCGTTGCGCTTCACGGTGACAAAAACGAAAATCGCCGCGATGGAACCGAGGACTATCCAATAGTGATTTTTAATGGTACGGCACGCGAGCAACGCGACACCGACCGCCAGCGCCGCCAGCGGCAGATACATGCGATGCTCGGCGAGCGTTTGTGTCGCAACCGGTATGACGCTCGAAGTCGGCCCAAGGATGAGAAAAAACCAGGCACCCAGAAAACCAAGGGCTGGCCGTTTTCGAAGCAGTACGATCGTCGTAACAAACAACGTGATGACGATGCACAGGCCGCGAATGAGTGCCCAAGGTTGTTTCTCGATCACCGCACCGTAATCAAAAACCAAATTGGCCGGCACGATGGAATGAAGCAAATACGTGACAAT
>JAYTWC010000591.1:0-1509 GCA_043743635.1 Verrucomicrobiota bacterium
GTTCCGGTCATGCCCTCGCTAGTGCTGATGTTGTCGAAGACGAGTGGAATATCGAGGGTGTGCGGAGCGCGCCATTTTCCACCGTCAACAGGTGTGCCCCAGTTTAGATAATAGACATAGGTTTTGGCACCAGGCTGCACGGCGCGACGATCAGACTGGATGACAAAACCTTTCCAGGAGCGTGCGGCGGTGGTTGCGGCGAAAAATACGTTTGTGGGAGTGTACGTCGAGTAGAGTTGACGATATTCGGCAATGATCTGGGGCGTGGTTAGGTTGCCCATGAATTGTTTGATGGATTGCTCAAGTTTGGCTGGCAGCGTTTCCCAAGTGAGCGCGAAGATGGAGGCGTCGCCGCCGCCGATCAAAAACGTGGTCTCGTCGTGGGTGTTGCCCATAACCATCGGGATATCGGCAGAGAGCGGTGCGGCGTCGGGCGCGAACGGGTCACGCGGCAACACAACGCCATCGACAACGGGAGCCCAGCTCTGGCCTTTCATCGCGGCGATGAGTTTTTCCATCGGGATGGTTTTGATCTCAGCGATGCGTTCTGGCGTGAGGCCGAGATTTTTCAGCACGGCGCGGGCGGTTTCGGTGCCGTGCTCGCGGGTGCGCCCGGTGAGCTGCTGGCCGCTCATGGTCCAGACGCGGTGAAAAAAGCCGCGCGCGGCAGGCGTGGCCATGAGCGTGGCGCATTTCGCACCGCCGCCCGACTGGCCGAAGATCGTGACGCAGTCGGGATCGCCGCCGAACTCGGCGATATTATCGCGTACCCACTTGAGCGCGAGGATGAGGTCGAGCTGGCCGACGTTGCCGGATTTGGCGAACTCCTGCCCGCCGAGCTCGGCGAGGTAAAGGTAGCCGAAGCCGTTGAGGCGATGGTTAATGGTTACGACCACGACATCGCCGCGCTGGCAGAGGCGTGTGCCGTCGTAAACATCGACATTGCTTGACCAGCCGCTGTAACCGCCGCCGTGGATGTAGAAGAGAACCGGCCGCTTCTTGCCGTCGCGTAGTGCCGGCGTCCATACGTTGAGATGCAGGCAGTCTTCACTGACGATTGTGCTGTCTTTGGGCTGCGGAAAAAACTCCGACCGCTGGCGCGGTGCGTATGGTTGGGGAGCGATTGGGCCAAAATCCATGCAGTCGCGCACGCCCTCCCAAGCCGCAGGCGGCACGGACGGCTGGAAACGATGTTTGGCGGTGTCTTCACCGTAGGGAATGCCCTTGAAGGCAGCTATGCCGTGATCGAAAAACCCACGGATCTGCCCCGTCTTTGTGGAGGCGACTGGAGCGCTGACGCTATTGACAGGTTCGGCTTTTGTGGCCAATGGCCCAGCCATAAGCAGGATTGCAACGAGAGTGGGGAACATAGGGCCGAAGTTCATGGAGTTTCGAACGACCAAAAAGTACGAGGAGAAGCGGGTGCGGAGTAAACGGACGCCTGCTTATCCAACAAAAGACGCAGTAAATCCATTGCAAACTACGACACGTGTCTGCATTTTGAGCGAC
>JAYTWC010000592.1:0-2866 GCA_043743635.1 Verrucomicrobiota bacterium
AACAAATCAAACATCTCGCGCGGCACCTTTTGCCCCAACGCACCCCAACCTCCAATCGCCCGCAGACCCGCCGGCAGTAGAATCACGGAAAACAAGATGATCAGCACCCCTTGCACCGCCTCATTAAACGCCGCGCCTTTCATCCCGCCCCACACCATATACGCCGCAATCACACCCACAAAACAGAGATAAAACAGGATCTTAACCGAACCATCCTTCAACGCCGAAACGTAGGCATCGATCGCGCCTGCAGCCCGCAAATCCCTCAACACCTCCAACCGCGCCTGGGCCTGGACCGAAAGAAGATGTTCACGATTTTGTTTTTCCATCGTCCGCCACTCACGATAACCCGCCACGGATTCGCGGTTAGCCTCCGTCCACTGCGCCTCCGGTTTCGTGACGAGCGCCGTCCCGATCGTAAAGGCCGTAAAACAACCAAAACCAATCGCTATCATCGTAACCCCGACTTGGAACAACGCATAAAACTGTGCCAAAGCCCGGCTGTTGAACCGCTCCACAAACAAGTCCGCCATCGTCACCACCCTCGCGCGACGAAACCACACATTCATGAACCAATAATAAGGATTCATGAAAACCGTCTGAAATGAGTACCACGCCCCCGACGCACCGCGTTCATACACAAAACTCGCCGTCGCCACCGCACCCTGCGGCTCCGTGGAATTCCCAAAATTAAAGAAAACTTGGTACCATTTACCCAGCTTTCTTCCTGCCAGAAAAAAACCTTCCTCGTTCTTGGTAGAAGACGACGCCCGCCGGCCCAACAATAAGATGAGCACGAGGTAAACGCCGATGAAGATGAGGTCGATGGGATGCAAAAAGGGCCCGGGCAAAAATATTCAGAATCGGCTCGCAGCCGAACAGTTCACCGTAACACCGGCAACACGGAAGACGTCTTCTTCAAAAGTAGTCCCCATAAATAGGTATGCAAAACGCAGCATTCACCCTTGCCTCCCTCAAAAAGCAGGAAAACTCTTACTGTAAGACGCCCATGCCCTCAACCCCTTCTCTGCGCGAACTTGCCCGTACGCTCGGACTCTCTCACACGACAGTCTCCGAGGCGTTGCGCAATAATCCCCGCGTACGGGACGAAACCAAGCAAAAGGTCCTAAAAGCCGCCGCCGAAGCAGGCTACGTCCGCAATCCACTCGCTGGCGCCCTCATGTCGGAAATCCGCCGTTCCCGCGCGGGCACTTTTCGCGGTGTGATCGCGATCATCGACTCAGACGGCATCTCCAAACGCGCTCCCAGTGCCTCCCGCTATCACCGGGAAATGATTCAAGGCGCCAGTGACCGCGCCAAGGAACTCGGTTTCATGGTCGAAACTTTCGTCGGCCAGCGCGACATCTCCACGACCCGCCTCAATTCCATTTTGCAGTCCCGCGGCATTCGCGGCCTGCTCCTGCTGCCCGTTCACAACGAGCCCGATTTTTCCCACCTCGACTGGCCCCACTACGCCGGCGTCTACGCCGACTACATCATCGAAAAACCGCAGCTGCACGCCGTGTGCTCCGATCACTACCGCTCTCTCATCGGCGCCATGAACCACCTGCGCTCCCTCGGCTACCGCCGGCCCGGCCTTGTCCTCCAACAACACAACGACGAACGCCTCCTCAATCGCTGGGAAGCTGCCTTCCGTGCGTACGTCGACCACCACGCCGACTGCACCTATTTGCCACCGCTAATCGTATCTGAGATCACGCAGGAAAAATTCGTTACCTGGTTCAAAAAAACACGACCCGACGTCGTCCTCTGCCACCGCCCCGAAGTCATTCCTTGGATGGAAGAATGTGGTGCCAAAATTCCCCACACCCACGGTTTCTGCTGCCTGAACGTGATGACCAACAACACGCCCTGCAGCGGCCTCGATTTGCAGCCCCATCTACTCGGCGCGCGAGGTGTCGAACTGGTCATTGCCCAAATTTTCCGCAACGAATACGGCATCCCAGCCATCCCCTCGACCACCACCATCCCCGCCCGCTGGGTCGATGGCCCCACGCTGCCCACGACCCCAATCAGAACCATAAGCTCCGGTTCGGCCAACGCACCCGTCGCGGTTTAACCGTTTCAAGCCAACTCGCAGTGGCCTCATGACGAAGTTTGCCCGATCACAAAATGTAGGTGCCGCAAAGCCCATTCATCCCCACGCTTGGCTATGGGAAACAGTTGAGCATGAACCGTCCTTTGTGTTGCGCGCCATGTTCGGCGCGAAGGCGGTCTATCTGCACGGAATGATGGTGTTTTGTTTCTCGGCGCGTACCGAACCGTGGCGCGGCATGCTCGTCTGCACCGACCGCACTCGCCATAATTCGTTGACCAAAGATTTCCCGTCGCTCGCCCCGCACCCGATCTTGCCCAAATGGCTGTACCTTTCGGAAAGCGCAGCGGACTTCGAGACCACGGCGACAAAACTCGTCCGCCTCGCCCGCCAGTGCGATCCACGCCTCGGCATTGTGCCACCGGCCAAGAAACGGGCGAAAACAAAAAGCAGATAGCCATGGCGAGCTCAGGAAAGCTGGAACAAGCAGGTGGTTTGTGTAACGCCACCGTACAGATTCTCTCCTCTCCGTTTCCAGCCTTCCTGAGTTCCCCAGTCCACCTGTTTTAAATTCCGTCTTCGGTTTTGCGTCCTGCCAGCTTTGCGTGAAATTCTAGGCCTATGCCGGCACCTCAAGCCCACCCCACGTTTCGCGAAGCCCTGCGCTTCTGGCTCAAGCTGGGGCTCATCAGCTTCGGCGGACCCAGCGGACAGATCGCCATCATGCATACCGAGCTGGTCGAAAAGAAAAAATGGATCGACGAGGAGCGCTTCCTCCACGCGCTCAACTATTGCATGCTTCTGCCGGGC
>JAYTWC010000593.1:0-2031 GCA_043743635.1 Verrucomicrobiota bacterium
AGTTCGGTCCGCTTCGAAAGCGCCTTCGCCCGTCGCGGCAAAGGCCGGCAGCTGCAAGCCGAGCGTGAAGGGCGCGACGTCGGCGTTGCACAGATCGACCTTCCATTTTCCCGTGAGCGACGAAGCTCCGGCCGGATACAAAGCATCGAGACTGAAGAGATTTTTCAACCCACCCACCAGCGGCGTCTGCAACGAAACGACGTAGGACTCGCCTTTCGCTCCACCGTTAAGCACGACCTCCGAATGCAGATTCGCGCCTTGGGGGAATTTTTGCCCTACTGCTTTGGCATCGGTCACGAGCGAGACTTTTTGCAACGTGCGCGGCGTATCCATCTGCACCTCGATCACACTACTAACCGCCAGCTCCGAAACCGGTGCATCGGGCTCAGGCATCAGGATTTTGGATACAAGATTGAAACGTCCATCACGCCCAGATCCGAGATTCCCGCCGGTGAGCCGCACGCTGGCGCGAGACGGCGGCTGGCCTGCCTGCGTTTGGAAGGTCACTTCGCCTTCGACATCTATTTCATCGAGGGAAAAATCAATGGGCAGGCGCAAAAGTTTCAGCACGCCCTCAAAGGAAAAGGGCTCCGTCCCAGCCTGCGTGATGGTTGTGGTACTGGCGGGCGCGGATATTTTTTTCTCCACCGGCGGTACGGAAAGGGACACTTTCCAGCCCTTGGCAACGAGCCGTTTGACTGAAATATTTTTCCCCGCGACCGAGCTGAGCGGCATCTCGATAATCAGCGACGGCAACGACAGCGACAAACCCGGTTTTTCAATACTGATGTCGGTCAGCTCGATCAATTTCAAACCGGCAGAGACGCGCCCCACCCCCGCTTTCATGTCGGCCTGACCGGTCAGTGCGCGGCGTGCAGCCCAAGTTTGCACCGACGCGTTGAACGTCAGGACAACGATAACCAACAAGAGCGCCGCAAGGACCGCGACGCCCCACAAAATCGGACGAAGAAGCTTCATGAACGAATAAGGGAACGGCGCGTTAGACGCGCTGAACCCCAGAACGTTGCGAGATTGCCAAAAGTGATGCTCTGCGTCGATTGATTTTCAACGGGAGCACCTGCAAAAACCGATCAGGAGGACGACGGCGCGTAGGCGTCGGCCACACCCATGGCCTTGCGTAAACTGGCTAGTGCCACCGTGTGGTTATACAACGCCTCGACTTCATTGGTACGAGCATCGGTCAAAGCAACCTGAGCCTGTAACACATCGAGTTGCGTCGCTGTGCCGGCGTCGAAACGAGCCTTGGCCAGACGTACGCTTTCCTCTGCCTGGCCCGCCACTGCTTTGGAGGCAGTCACGAGTTCGACCGCTTCCTGCAAGGCCGAATGAGCTCGGCGCACCTCAACATCGATCGCGAGCTGCTGCTCGGCGTTCGTGAGTTGCATTTGCGTGAGAGCCGACCGGGCTTGCGCAACCTTGCCAGCGGTCGCACGACCGTCAAAAACCGCCCAGCTGCCCTGCGCAATCGCGGACCAACCTTCGCGGGTATGATCAAGTTCATTGTCAGCCGCAGATTTCTTTACCCGATAACCGGCACCAACGCCGACCGAAGGCCAATAATTACCACGAGCCGCGCTCAGATTTTTGTCGGCAGCCTGTCCAAGTTTAAACAACTGCTGCAACTCGGGGCGGTTGGCGCGAGCCGACTCGATGGCGGTCTGCAACTCGATCGCGGTGGGTTCATAGGTAAGTTCGCCGAGAAATTCCGGCGTTTGCGTCACATTGCTGATCGTGAGCGTGGTAAAACCAAGCACCTGACGCAATTCCTCGATGGAAATACGGTAGGCGTTTTTCGCGCGAATCAACGGCGGTCTTCCGTTTGCCACGGCGACTTCCGAGCGCAGCAGATCAAACTTGGAAAGCGTGCCGGCCTCATAACGGTCACGAACGGTTTTCAACTGTTCTTCAAGAAGGTTGAGCGATTGCTCTGCTACATTGATTTTCTTCTTCGCGAGCAGCACCGCATAAAACTTCGAGCGCACACTGAAGAGCGAGTTATTGATGACCGAA
>JAYTWC010000594.1:0-2297 GCA_043743635.1 Verrucomicrobiota bacterium
GAGGACGACGGCGGAGGCGATGCCGGCGTTGCGGCCGTAGATGCGGCGGGCGGCGGCGTAGGTGACGAGGATGCCGAGGAGCGAGAAGAGCGCGGGGACGACGCGCATGGACCATTCGCTTGGGCCAAAAAGTTTCAGGCAGCCAGCGACGCACCAATAGACGAAAGGTGGTTTTTCGAAATAGTTTACTCCGTCGAGGCGCGGGGTGACATAGTCGGCGGCCGCGACCATTTCGCGGGGGATTTCGGCGTAACGGCCCTCATCAGGATTGCCGAGTTCGTAGCTGCCGAGACGGAAGCCGAGGAGGAGACCAAAAAAGAGGGTGAGAAGCAGCAGATCACGGTTCCAGGAGGAAGTGTTTGCGGGCGTGGAGGCGGAGGCAGAAAATGTTGGCACGATGGAAGGCAGGCGGTTGAGACTTGGATTTGTTGCGAGTTGCACCGGGAACCGCCAGCCGAAACCGAGGGGTGATGGTATGGCTTCGGCTGTGGAATCCGTAGTTTTGCAGCAGGGGCGCAGGCTTGCTGCGACCTTTCCGTGTATCGCGAGCCAGGGCGCAACAAGATTGCGCTCCTACTTTCAGAAACGGAGTTTCGGAGGCTGTGTCTTTGGTGGGTGGGATGCACAAAAAAGCCCGCCGGAGTGGCGGGCTTTGCAGGGCGCTCGGGGCGCGAGAAACGGGCGGAAGAGTTACATCGCTTTCGGCAGTTCGGTATCGAGTTCGACGGCGTGCGGGTGGTTGCGCTTGACCTTGTTGAGGCTGTTGCGGCGTTCGAGCATGCGGTCGAGTTTGTCGATCAGGAGCGAGACGGCCTTGTGGCATTCGTCGGTGGCGACGGTGGCATTGAGATCGGGACCGTGGATGCTGATATGCCCTTTGGCGATGAAGCGAGTGTCCACGGATTGTTTAGTGTCACATTCCAACTCCACTCGGATTCGAACTATTCGTTCCTCGTGTCGAAACAATCGCTCCACTTTTTCACTCACGAACGTTTTGATTGAGGGGGTGAGTTCAAGGTGAATGCCGGAGACGATTAATTCGTGTTGGTTGTTTTGTCTGTTCATAACTACTTTATTGTTTGGGTTTAACTGACAAAATTTATGCTGATTAACGGAAATGCTTCGCTACGCGAAGGGTTGAAAGATTTCTCGGCCGTCATTGTGACGGGCGGATCTTCCGGTATTGGAAAATCGTTCATCAAGCTGATTGAAAAGCTGCAGCCAAGCATGGCGATTTGCAACCTTTCACGACGTTCTCCTGACATGTTTTCAGAAGAGCTTAAGTTGCGCCACGTGCCGTGCGATTTTGTCCGGAGAGACCAGATTCTGCAGGGCGTGGAGGATGTATTAAGCATTCTTAATCGCGAAGTGCCGGAGGGCCGCGTGTTGCTCATTAACAATAGTGGATACGGCTCGCATGGGCCCTTTCTTGAGGCTGATCTTGGCAATGAGCTGGGAATTATTGACGTCAACATTCGGGCAATGGTCGAGCTGACTGGACGTTTCTTGCCGACACTCAAAGCGCGTGGCGGTGCCATAATAAATATCGCGTCGACGGCGGCCTTTCAGCCCACGCCGTTGTTGGCCACGTATGGTGCGAGCAAGGCGTTTGTGCTTCACTGGAGTCTCGCGTTGCGTGAGGAATTGCGGGGTGACGGTGTGCAGGTGCTCGCGGTTTGTCCGGGGCCGACGGCGACGGGTTTTGCGGCGCGGGCTGGTGTGAAATCGGGTTCAGTTCCGGGCGGTTTAGGGCAAACACCTGATGATGTAGTGGAAATTTCCCTACATGCATTGGCGACGCGGCGTGCGGTCGTCGTTTGCGGCTGGAAAAACCGGTGGCTGGCGCGGTTCGCAGCGGTGTTACCGAAGACGTGGACGGCGGCTCTCGCTGCGCGCGTTATTGGCCGAGTGCAACGTGTGGAAAACGTGGAGGGTAAAACGTGATTTCGAACGATTATGAACGACCGATCGGACCCTGGCCGCGGACGGTGCGTCCAAAAGGTGCGGATCGTTTGATGACGCCGGAAGAGTTGCGTGCTTCGATCATTTTCGAGGACGAACGACTCTTCGTGGTAAACAAGCCGGGCGATATCGTGTGTCATCCTTCGAAGGATGGGCCGTGGTCGAGTCTGGTTGGGGCCGTACGCGAGTATCTTGGCTGTGGTTCGGTTCATCTTATATTCCGGCTTGACCGCGAAACGAGCGGCGTGGTGGTAATTGCCAAGGATGAACGAACGAGTCGACGTCTCCAAATGGCGGCTCAGGACCGGCGTTACGCGAAAATTTATTACGCTATT
>JAYTWC010000595.1:0-6504 GCA_043743635.1 Verrucomicrobiota bacterium
CTTCCTTTCGCCCGCGAACAACAAAGGCTCCGCCTTCCCGCTCCTGCAAAAGCTAAGAAATCGCCGCGAAGAATTGCAACAGCAGCAGACACCTCCGCCACCCGCGCCCACCCAGTAACCGAACGATTCGCCAGAGATAGAATCAAAGTGACTCAGCCAACTCCACAGCTTGGTTGCGATCACCTTCTTTCGGGAGGATTTCT
This sequence comes from Verrucomicrobiota bacterium, assembly GCA_043743635.1. Lineage (GTDB taxonomy): Bacteria > Verrucomicrobiota > Verrucomicrobiia > Opitutales > Opitutaceae > JADKHC01. The sequence goes on from JAYTWC010000595.1 coordinate 204, forward strand.
TCAAAGGACACCGAAACCGGATTGATCCTGGAAACCGCATTTGAACTACGAAGAATCTAAGAAACCAAGGATGCAAACAAAGTCATGGATTTCGATCGTTTCACCTGCGAGGTGAAGGATTTTTTAAACAGTTCCTGCACCTAATGGCTTGAGCTTCGCTTCTTTATTTCTTCGTAGTTCAATTTCAACGGCGGAATTTAGGTTAATCGGCACCGAAATCGGTAAGACCGAAGACCTACGACGATTCATTTCTGACTTTCAAGCCAACAAGCCCACGTCGCGCTTCCTTACGTCGGCAACTTCTTATGCGAGCCGTCGCAATTCGGCGCACCATTCGTGTGCTTGCACTGACACAGATAGGCGTCACCGGTCTTTTCCGCCGTGAATTTTTTTGGCGCAAAACCCGAGCCTTTGTGGGCTCCATTACAGAACGGCTGCGTGGCCGACTTTCCGCAGGTGCAATAATAATAATCCTTTCCCGCTTCGAGCGTCACCTTGGCCGGTGCGCGAGCTGCAATAACAGGTTCAGTACTCATCCGCGAACCGTAGCTGCGTTCCCGTGTTTAGCAAGATAACACCTGGCTGAAGCCCGCTAATGCCGATCCAATCGGCCCATTTTCTCCGCTTCTAGTATTCCCCCGTCGATAATTGCCGTGGACATCCGCTGCTTCTTGGTCTTTTTCCGACTCATGACCACGCCGAACCGCAAAACCGTCACCCCCGTCAGTCTCGCCATCGACGCCGTGCTCGTGCTCGGATTTTTCGCGTTCATGTTCACCCTGCTGCGCCCTCACGTGCAATCCCACGATCCAATCAATATCGCCATCTGGGCCGGCCTCACCGCCGCCTGCATGAGCAGCGTTTTTTGGCTGGCGATTCAAATGTTCCGGGTTGTGTATCGCGCGCAACACGCTTCAAAGAAGTAATTCGGTCGCCCAACCGCTGTTTCGTTTCCAAATCTGTGCCGGTCTGAGGCGGCCCCACTCATCGTGGCCGACGACATCTCAACTTCTCTCCCCCGAACCACCGCCGCCGTCGAGGATTACCTCGAGCGCATCCGCGAACTCATTCAGCGCAAAGGCTACGCCCGCGTGGTCGATATCGCCGCCGAGCTGAAAATTTCCCAAGCCAGCGTCACAACGATGGTCCAGCGGCTCGACGGCGAAGGCCTCGTGAAATACGAAAAATATCGCGGCATGGTCCTGACCGGCGCCGGCGAAGAAGTGGCCCGCCGCATCGCCCACCGCCACGAACTCCTAACCAATTTCCTGCGCCAACTCGGACTCAACGAAACCGTCATCGCCCATGACGTCGAAGGCATGGAACATCATGTCAGCCCCGAGACGTTTCGCGCCATTGAGTCGCTCAGCCGCTACCTCGAACAACACCCCGAGGTAACAAAAACCATCAAGAGCGCCTGATCATCTCGCGCGACGCCGGACGCGCGCCCGTTTCACAATTCTCTGATGGTTCAGGCCTCGACTCGACGCACGCAGCATCGCAATCTCCCGCCTTCGTTCCTATGCCGCGCGCAGTCCACATCCACGTCGCCCACCCACGCTTGAAAGTCGACAAGCGCGCCGTCACCGCCGTGGTACAGACGCTCGACGACCACGCGGATAAATTTCTCGGTGGCTGCCCCGACGGCGAACTCTCCATCGCCTTCCTCACCGACAAAGCCCTCGCCCGCATTCACGCCGATTTTCTCGACGATCCGACCACGACCGACGTGATCACTTTCGAAGGCAACGCCAAGCTCGGCAGCGGCGGCGAAATCTGTGTATCGGCCGACACCGCCGCCAACTTCGCCACCGAACACGGGCACAAATTTTCAGAAGAACTCACGCTGTACGTCGTGCACGGCTGGCTGCACCTCGCTGGTTATGACGACCTGAAACCTGAAAAAAAACGCCGCATGCGCGCCGCCGAAAAACGCGCGATGACTCTGCTCGCAAAGGCAAAAACCTTGCCGCAGTTTTCGTTAAAAACCTGACACCTCCGAAAACTCCTTTCCCCCGGGTAGGGCGGACCATCCTTAGTCCGCCGCTTCGACACCTCCGTATCGCATCGTCCAGCTGCGACTCCGTCAAAAATCTCATCGTCTTGTTTTTCCGTGCGTTCGCGCGCGTCCACCGTTAACGTCGCGCTTCCATGTCTGACCAGCCAATCGACCCGCTACCTGACACGCCGACACCGTCGCGCTTCATTCTTTTGCGCAACGCCTTCCTCTCCGGCTTCATGTTGTTAGCGCCGCTGTTTGTAACCTGCTGGGTCTTCCTGCTTCTATTCGAAAATATCGGCGGCTTTTTTCGCCCGCTTTTCGTGCGTTTTGTTCCAGAGCAACTGCGCGAATTCGACATCCTTTGGAACATCATCGCGACCGCCATCGTGATCGTTCTGATCACGCTTCTTGGCTACGTTTCTCGGTACGTGCTCGGAAAATATTTCGGCGGGCTCGCCGAACGCTTTATCCAAACAATCCCCGGCGTCAGCGGCGTGTACAACACCGTCAAACAACTCGTCGCCACCTTCAGCACGCAAAATCGCAGCCTCTTCAGCAAGGTCGTGCTCATCGAGTTCCCTCGCAAAGGTGCCCACACGATCGGATTTCTCACCAGCAAAACGCAAAGCGAAGCCCAGGCCCGCGTCGGCAAAGAACTCTGGACCGTCTTCGTGCCTACAACGCCCAACCCCACCGGTGGCTACCTACTCCTTATCCCTAAAGACGAGATCATCGAGTTGGACATGAGCGTCGGCGACGGCATGAAGCTCGTCATCTCCGGCGGCGCCGTCGTCCCCCCATGGACAATGAAAGGCACCTCTCTCGCCAACTAGCCCCTCCGCTTTCCTCATCTCGCTCTTTCCTCTTTATCATTCACTTTCTCATCCGATAAAAACCGAACCCGACAAACGAGAGAAAGACGAAAGATAAAGAGAACGAGGGAAAATTTAAGTACGCATTCATGCCCGGCCCGGCCCTCACCACCGACGCCCTCGTATTGGCGAAACGCCCACCGGCGGATTCGTTTCAAACCTTCACCGCGTACTCCGCCGAACATGGCGCGCTCCTCATTCTCCAACGTATCCCAAAAAAGAATACAGGCAATGCCTCGCCGCTCGACCTCTTCGACGAAACCACGCTCACCCTCGAAACTGCCAACCAGGGCCAAACCTGGTTCGTGAAAGAGGCGCGTCTGCTCACGCGCCACACCGGCCTTGGACGCAGCTACGAAACCCTCCAGGCCGCCTCCGCCCTCGCGCAACTTATCGCCCGCAACACCGTGCCTGAAGATTGCCGAACCCGCGTCTATGCCCTACTCCGCGACGCCTTCGCCGCCCTCGCTTCCACCCCGCGTCCCGACATCGTGTATTTGAAAAGCCTCTACCGCTTCGCCCGCGACGAAGGCTACCCGATCAAGGAACACTGGTTTCCATCGCTCCCCGCCACCGATCGCGAAGCCGTCGCCACGTTGCTTAACCAACCCGTCGTCGGCCAGACCGCCGAACCTACGCTCGTCGCCAAACTCCTCCACCGCCTCGAAGCCTACCTCCGCGGCCACACCGAAATCCTGCTGGATTGACGCCCCGGCCTTCGTCCTGAAACGTCGCCTGCTGTGGAATTTTCCCTTGATCAACGTACGGCAGCGCTCGGTGTCGGCGAGTTCGCCGGCTTCGTCGTCGGGCCCCACGACAGCAAGGGCGGTTCGCAGGGGATCTGGCGGGCGCAACTCGGCACCCACTGGCACAACCAACTGCGCGCCCAAGTCGCCGACGTGCCCGCCGCACAATTCGAGGTCGTCATCACCGGTCAAATTTTCCACCGCGGCTGGGTCCTCACGCTCAGCGGCCGCATCGACCAGATTCTGCCGGGCGAACACGGCCCGATCCTGCGAGAAATCAAAACCGTCACCCGCGCCTTGCCCGTCGACGAAACCGAACTGCGTGCCGAATACCCTGAATATTTCGCGCAACTCGCCACCTACCTCGCCCTCAAGGCCCTGGCCGAGCCCACGACGAAACCGCGCGGCGAACTTGTCTTCGTAGAGGTTGACAGTGGTTTGGCTCAGACCGTCGTTTTCACGTCGGAGGACGACCACGCCTTTCGCGTCCAACTGGAACGCGTCGCCGAATTCCTCGACCTGCGGCTGCGCTCGCGCGAACGCCTGCAAACCCTGCGCTTCAGCCCCGCTTTCGCCGATCTCCGCCCCGGCCAGGAAACCGTGCAGGCCGAGCTCACCGCCGCTCTTCATTCTCATCCCATCACTTTCTTGGAGGCGCCCACTGGGTTCGGCAAAACCGGCGTCACGCTCGAATGCGCGCTCCAAGCAATGCGTGAAGGCAGGTTCGAACGCCTGCTCTACCTCACCAGCAAGGCCACGGGACAACTCCACGTTGCCGAGACCCTCGCCCGCATGACCCGCTTGCCCAGCGGCGGCAGCGGTGTATTGGCCTGGCAACTACGCAATAAGCGCGAGCACTGCATCCATTCGACCTACAACTGCTCGCGCGACGTCTGCCCCCACCTCGCCGATCTTGAAAAAAAGTGGCCCCGCAGCGGCCTTTCGCGTTTTTACCTCTTCGACAACGAACCTCGCGACATCGCCTCGCTCCGCGCCGCCGGCCGCGCCGCCTCGGTCTGCCCTTACGAAATCACCCGCGCCGCCCTCGCCTTCAACGACGCCTGGATCGGCGACTACAACTACGTTTTCTCCCCCGCCAGCCGAGGTATTTTCTACGACCAGCCTGGCTTTGATCCCGCCCGCACCCTCCTCGTGATCGACGAGGCGCACAACCTGCCCGCGCGCGTCGCCGACGTGTACACGCACCGCTTCACCAGCATGGAAGCCGCCGGCGTCGCCGAGGCCCTGCATCGTACCCGCGCAAACAACAAACTCGCCCAAGCCTGGGACCATTGGACGCACTTCCTTAGCCAACGACCCGCCAGCGACAACCTCGCCCTCGTCGACGAAGACGACGCCCGCCACCTACTCAAGACGATCGCCGATCTCGTCACCACCACGCCGCTCGATTCCGACGGCCTCGGACCCGACGTCATGGAACTGCTCTGGCAAATCCCGTCGTTCACCGACGAACTAGCCAACATCGCCTTGCCACGTCTCTGGTGGAGCCCGCAGCCCGGCGAACTCACCGCCACCTGCCTCGACGCCTCGGCTGCGATCGGCCCGACCTTGCGCAGCTTCGCCGCCGTCATCCTCGCCTCGGCCACGCTCACCCCGACCGAAACTTTTGCCACCGCCTGCGGCCTCGACGACGCCGACGCGGCAGGGCGGAGCGTCCCTGCCAAGCCGCGGACAATGCGGAACATTGTCCCTACCATCGATCCTCAATCTACCGAACTACCTGCCACCGTTCCTGCACGCCTCGGCAAACTCACCAAGCGCGACACCCGGAAACTCTACACCCAGCTCACGTCCGCCGCCGAATTGCTCAAAGTCGAAGAGACTACGACCCAGGCCGCTCCGCATCTGGTTCGCGCCCACGCCCCATGGCGCGACCACGCCTACGACGTCGCGATCGACCTGCGCGTTGACACTTCTTTCCAACAACGCACGCGTTTTTACCTCACCACGGCAAAGACCGTTGAGCGACTTCACGCCGCCGCTCGCGGTGCGGTCGCCGTCTTCTTTCCCAGCTACCGCTACGCCGAATCGATTCAGCAAGCCCTGCGCGAAACCGGTTCTTTCCTGCACGTCGCCCTCCAACCTCGCCAATCCGACCTCGCCGCACAAAACGCCTGGGTTGAAGATTCCCTGCGCAACGCCAACGCCCTTTTTCTGGTCCTGGGCAGTAGTTTTTCCGAAGGCATTGATCTGCTCGGCGGACGCCTCAGCCACGCCATGGTCGTCGGCCCGGCACTGCCCGAAGTCAACCCCGTGCAAAAAGCGCGCCTCGCCGAATTCGCCCATCTCGGACGCGACGAAGCGTTTCGCCGGGTGTATCAGGCGCCCGGTATCCAAAAAGTGAATCAAGCGCTCGGTCGCCTCGTGCGAGCACCCGGGCAGCAGACCCGGGTGTTGCTCCATTGCCATCGCTTCGCCGAATCCAGCTACAACAATCTGCTCGCCTCCGAATATCAGCAAGGCACGCCCATCGCAACAGACCTGGAGTTCACCGCCTGGCTTTCAAGCCGGCCAGAGTAAAGATCCCCGGAGCAAGCTCCGGGGCATTGCGGAAAATTGTAGGAGCGGCTTTACGCCGCGATCCGCGCCTGACGATGGAGGGCCGACGCCCTCGTCGGCCATGCGCGGTGAGGGCACCGCGCCTCCAATCAAGCCGGAGC
>JAYTWC010000596.1:0-1676 GCA_043743635.1 Verrucomicrobiota bacterium
CCAACGTGAGCGTTCCGGTTTTATCGAAGACGATCTTCCTCACCTGCTCCAGCCGGGGCCAAAGATCGGCAACACGCACAAACACGCCGCGCTTGCGCAGCGCCGTTGTTGCCAGTTCATCGGCCAGCGGAAACGCCAAACCAATGGCACAGGGGCAAGATACGACTAATATCGCCGTCACAATCGCGCCCGTACGCAGTGCATCGCCCGTCGCCAAACCCCAACTGACCGCCGCACCTACCGCGATTAACAGCACGAAAATCAGATAACCACGAATGACATTTTCGAGCAAACGTTGGCGATACACACCGTGCACCACCGGCTTAAAAAGCTCGGCGATCAACGACTGTGACCACGCTTGAGTCGCCTTAAGCCGAATCTCGTTGTGCGAAATATTCGTCGCCCCTGCTGGCACACGCTGCCCAGCCCGAAACACGCGCGGTGCAGACTCGCCGTTGATCCAAGCCAGACTGAGCGTCACCTCCGTTGATTCCAGCTTCGCCTCAACCGGTACCGTCTGGCCTGGTCCGACCGCAAAATGCTGACCAGCCTGCAAGGCGTCTGGTGCGCAGTTATTTTCTTTCCCCTCTTCATCCCACACCCGCACCCGTGGCGGTGTCGGTTGTTGGGCCAGCAACCGGCGTTGATTGCGCTCCACCGCAGCCATTTGCGCCCAACGACCGGTTAGCATCAACAGGATAAATGTTGCAACAAAATCGAAATACATGAACGGCTCGGCCGCCACTAGCCAGCCATAGAGCGATCCCGAGTATGCACCCACAATACCAAGCGCTATCGGTAAATCGATGTTCATTGCGCCTTCGCGCAAACTGCGAAACGCCCGGCCAATAAAATAGCCGCCACCTGCCAGCAGACTCAACGTCGCAAAAGCCAGCGAAAGCGTGCTAAAAAGTCGCGCATACGGATAAGACGCCTCCATGCCGAAATAAACCGGCAACGTGAAAAGCATGACATTCATCGCAAACGCCGCGCAAAGACCGATCCGTCTCAACATTGCCCGGCTTTCTGGTGGAGCCGATCGCTCAGCCGAAGCCGGTGAAACCACGTAATTAAAACTCTGCAACGTACGGGCGAAGGTTACCGCATCAAACGAACCTTTCGCCCAGGCTAAACGCATTTGACCGGTCTGCGCGTTGACATCAATGCGGCCGGAACCGGCTTGCTTGCGATAAAGTCTTTCGATCAACCACACACACCCCGCACAAGAGATCCCCTGCACATCGAGACCAAGCTCCGCTGTTTTGTCGCCTGCAAGCTGTTCGGCATCGGCCTGGGATGCCTCCAGCCATTCATAGTCGCGGGCAGGCAATAATGCCGAGTCTGCCGGAACCGTGACTTCGTCCTTTATTCGATAGTACGATTCAAGTCCGGCCTCATGAATCATTCGGTAAACATAAGCACAGCCCGAACAGCAAAATTCACCCTGCGGCGACGGCACACCACAGTGTTTGCAAACCAGCGCTACCGGCTCCTTTGCCGCGCGCCCCGACTTTGTGCTGGAACTCATTTCAGTGACAGCAAGATTGCGGGTTTTCCGTCACCCCATGAAAACCAACCGTCCCGCGCAACCGCCAGCTGATCATCAATGCCGCCGCGATGGCCAACGCGACCTGCAACCGCGTTACCCACGCCGGAGAAAGTTTCACGCGCAGCCA
>JAYTWC010000597.1:0-5197 GCA_043743635.1 Verrucomicrobiota bacterium
GCACCAAGTTTCTCGCCGGTTCCACCGTCGCCAACCCGACCAGCAACTCCACCGCCGGTGCCGGTTCCATCGTCGGCTACGTGCTCGACCCATCCAACGTGCAGGCCCAATCCCTCAGCGGCAGCACCGCGCTCAACGCCCCCGGCTGGCCATCCACCACCGACGCCTTCAACTCCCAGTTACGTGTGAAAAAGGTGGTGAACAACGACCTGACCTTCCTCAACAACACGATCTTCCAGTACTACAAGACCGACACTTCCTCAAACGGAGGTTTCTACAATTGGATCACCACTCACACAGTCGAAAACCGAACCGAGGGCCTGTACCAAAAGAATTATGGGATCCTCGGGCTGCCCGTTCACCACAACAGCAATACCGGGTTTTCGTACCGGTACGAAGTGGTTAAGAACTACAAGGATTCCCAAGCCAGCGGCTACGGCCCCACCGGCGACAATTACGATCTCTCCGCCGACGCTACCAACTTCACCCGCAACGCCTTCTTCGGTGCCACCGTGTTCCCCTTCACCGGGACCACCGCCACGCCGGTTCTCACCCGCTTCGGTTACCTAAAAGGTTTCTGGAACTACCAAACCGTGCCCGAGAGCTCCAGCAATTACGTGACGTCCGGCGGCTCCCAAACCGGAACACCCGGCGGCAACCTGAGCACAGCTACAAACTATACGAAAACCCACAGCATCAGCGCCTATACCCAACATAGCCTGAAACTGGGCGATCACTGGCTGCTCGATCTGGGCCTCCGCGACACGCTGATCTACTCGCATATCGCCAATCCCCTCTCCTTAAATTCGTCCTACGATAACTTCCACGACGGTATCAAAGCATGGACCCCCAGCTCGTCCGCCAGCCTGAGCTACAAGCCCGTCTCACGGATCACCCTCTACACCACCTACGATTACGTTGTCGCCCTTAACGGCATGACCACAGGCTCGCCCACTTGGGCCACGGTTAACGGTACACCGAACCAGTACGACCCGGCAGCTTTCCACAGCACGAGCGAGCTCAAGGAGGCGGGGACAAAATTCGAGTTAATCCCGCAAAAACTGACCGCCGCCGTTTCGGTCTATCGGCAAACGCGTGACCTGACCCTCACCGTGGTACCCGGCCAGGATCCGATCCTCGCCAAGGGCTTCTACCAGGGCGTTGAAACCAGCGTCCGTTATCAGCCAACCCGCGCCTTCTCCGTTGGCCTCAACTACAGCAATCTTTCCGCCGTCACCCACAACCAATCGATCAGCGCACCCAACGCAATCACCGCCGACAACGCAACCAACCTGCTCGGCTCCACCTCGCTCGGACTGGGCAATTGGCGCATCACCAATCTCCCGCGCAACAACTTCACGCTCTTCAGCTCCTTCCAGTTCGCCTCCGGATTCGGCGTGAAAACTGATCTATGGCTCCGCGATTCCTACATCGCCAACGCCGACGGTTCACTGGTCGTGCCCTCGGAATACAACCTTAACGTCGGCGTTTTTTTCAATCGCCCCAAGTGGTCGGTCGAGCTTGATGCCCAGAACCTAACCAACCAGCGCAACTTCGCCGGCAGTGCCACCGTGCTGGAACCGTTCAACCTTCAGGCCCGCTTCACGATCAAACTCTAATCTCCAACCTAACCCCGTCATGACCTCCCGTCGAAACTTCATCCGTACCGCTGCCCTTGGCGCTGCGGCCGCCTCCGCTCTACCCACGCTGCTTAAAGCGGCACCAGCAGATCCACTTCCCACAGCCGCAACCATTCCCCCAGTCACAAATCTGAAACCGTTGGTCGACTGGCACAGCCACATTGTCACGCCCGGCGAACTCAGTTTCCTCGCCGGACGCACGGAGGCTCCCCGTGTCACCGTGGACGCTCAAGGCCGCCAGCTCTTCGAGAACGTTACCACCGTCTCGGGCGTTTCCCGCGGACCCTCGCCCACGTCCGCCTCTGATATCGCCAAACGCATCGAACATCTTCAGGCCAGCGGCGTTCAACGGCAACTGCTCACCTACACGGTGGCCATCGGCTATGACGCCACGCTGCCGGTGGAGCAGCTGCGCCCGTTCTACCGCGGCCTCAATGACGAACTAGCCGCCATCGTTCGTGCCCATCCGGACCGCTTTCTCGGTGTCGCCGCCCTACCGACGCTCGATCCGGCATGGGCCGCTGGAGAACTGGCCCGCGCCCACAGAGAACTCGGTCTGATCGGCGGCGCGCTTCCCCTCAATGCCTTTGCCTCGCTGGAAAGCGCTCGTACGCTCGCACCAGTCTTTGCCGCTGGTCAGAAGTTAAACTCCCACTTCTTTATTCATCGCGCTCCGGCCAGTCCAAAATTGCCCGGGCAGCCGCCTCTCATCGTCCCCACCGACACCGACCAGGTTCGCTGGAGTATCATTAGCAACACGCACCTCGCCAACGGCGCACTCACTCTCGGCTTGACCGATTTTCTCGATCCCTATCCCGACGTCTCGGTTCAGGTGATCATGCTGGGCGGCTTCCTGCCCTATCTGATCGACTCGATCATCGCCTCGGGCCCACGCCTCGGCATCAAGGATCCGCTAGCACGCCTGCGCCGCATTTACCTCGAACCCGGCCCCTACTCGGGCAGCAACAGCGACTGGGTTGCCTACGCAGCAGGCAAATTCGGCGCCGACCGCATCCTCTTCGGCACCGATTATGGTGTTGGCGGTGGTTCGGCTACGGACCGGCTCGCACCTTCCGTCGCTGCACTCGACAAGGTGCTCACGCCTGCTCAACGCCAGCTCATCTACATCGACAATACCCGCGCCCTGTTGAAATCCAAAGGCCTTGCCTGATTTCCAACTGCAACTCCTCTCACTATGTCCTCCCGTCGCAAATTTCTCCGCAACGTCGCACTCGGCGCTGCCGCAACTACAATCTTGCCGAACCTTCTAAAAGCGGCACCTGACAATTCATCGACCGCCACGGCCGCCTCCAAAGCATCCGGCCTGATCGATCTGCATAGTCACTGGTTTTCGCCGGCTTCGGTTGAGATTCTCTCCAAACGTAGCAACGGACCAAAATTCGTAACTAACGAAAAAGGGGAATATTTTCTCTCTCGTTCAACCGTGCCTTTGCCCGGCGGCGCAAATTTCCCGCTCGGCCCACAATGGTTCGACCTCGAGGCCCGGGTAAAGCACCTCGACGAACAGGGCGTTGTGCATCAGCTCATTTCCTGGCCGACCACGCTCGGCGTCGATGCCGCCATCACCGCGGAAGAGGCCCGCGAACTCTGGAGCGCATACAACACCGACCTCGGTGCTGCCGTTCAAAAATACTCATCGCGCCTCAGTGGCGTCGCCACACTCGCGACCGCAGATCCGGAATGGTCCGCGCAGGAACTTGATCGCGCTCACAACAAACTCGGATTAATTGGCGGCGTGCTGCCCGCGAATGTCTTTGCCACGCTTGAAGGCACGAAACGGTTAACCCCGATTTTCGAAACGGCTCAAAAACACAAAAGTCTCATCTATCTCCACACCGGCAACGGCCATCCGTCGATTCCCGGCCAACCCGATTGGAAGCACGCCGACACCAACGGCCCGCGCAGCAGTCTCGACAACATCTACAACTTCGCCGCCGCCACCATCACACTCGCCTACTCGGGATTCCTCGATACCTATCCAGACGTAACGATACAAATCGCGCAGCTCGGCGGCTCAGGCGGCATCGCCCTCATCGAGGAACTTGGCCGCGCCGCAGCTCCCCGTTCGAAAGAACCCACCTCGGCAAAGTTCCGCCAGATCTACCTTGATACCGGCGCGGGTGGGCGCGGCTCAGAAGCGATTGCGCTGGCGGTACGAGTGATCGGTGCCGACCGCGTCGTCTTTGGTACTGACTACGCCCCGGGCCCGAGCGTCGCGCCCGTGATTGCCAACATCAACGCATCTCCCCTCACCGCCGCTCAGCGCCACGCCGTCTTCACGGAAACACCGCGCCAACTGCTTATCTCCAAAGGCGTAAAGCTGGCGTAACGATTCAATGCGCCCATGACTTTAAGCCGATGTCCAAAGTTGGCCGGCGGGCATAAAATTACCTCTGTCGGCCGTTGCGGTGAGCTGGAACGACTTCTTGCTGGCCGACAATCTCAGTAAAATCGACGCGATGCCGGCTTCCGCTGAGATTTTGGTGGGACCGATGATCTCGGCATCACCTTTAACGGCGAAAAAAACATCTCCGGTTTCGCTAATGCAGAGGTTGTCTTGCTGATCGGTCCAGCGCGCGTGGGCGAAAAGCAGATCGGATTCACCAGCGGCAGCGTGCACCCCTATATCTTCAATCGTGAGTTCGAGCTTGGCCGGAGCTCCGGGTGTGCCGATGCGATGTGTGGCAATCGCTTTGCCACCGATGAAGCCGACGGCTTCGAGCACGCCTGGTTCGAAGCGAGGCAAGTCGAACACAAACGGCGGATGAGGCAGATATTGGGTGGTTGTAGCCTTGGACGGAGTCTGACGGCTGATAGAGACACCGTTGAGCCGGAGCTCGACTTCCTCACAATTGCTGAAAACGAGCACGCTCAGGTTTGACGCCGGCGTCCAATGTGAAGCGATGAAAACCTCGGCTCCACCTGTCCAGTTCGCCCCACCCTCGCCCGGGTCGCGCTGACTGCGGTAGAAATGATAGGAGAACTTCGGCAGGCGAAAAACATCCATGACGCCCGTGCCCGCGCGCACCGGGTGGTAACCGCGCACGTAGTCGAAAACCGTCCACTGGCCATCGAGCACGGCGGGCGATGCGAGCGTGTCGTTTAGCGCTACTACGTGGTTATTGGCTTGCTGGCGCAGGCCGCTTTCGCCGGCAGAACGGAACTGACGGCTGTTGCTCGTTGCGGCAAGCAAGCCGGCTCCCGTCTTCTGATCGAAGCCATGGTTGGAGGCGTAGAATTCCCAATCGCCGTATTCGGCAATGACGAGCGCTTTGTCGCCATTGCGCCAGCGGTGCATCTCGCCGTGTTGACGCGAGTGAATATAAACGTCGAAGCGATCCATCCAACCGCAAGTGAACATCTGGTCGCCGGGGAATTCCTCGTGGCCGATCGCCTGGAGTCGCGCCATGAACGCCTCAGGCATGTCGGTTTCGTTCAGCGAGAGCTCCCACAAAACCACGCAGGGATGATTACGATCGCGGCGGATAAGATCGCGCGCCGCCTGGAAACAGGCTTCTTGGAAAATTTCGCCGCCG
>JAYTWC010000598.1:0-2610 GCA_043743635.1 Verrucomicrobiota bacterium
GCGGCCAGCTACCTGCTCTGGGTATTGAGTGGTTCGTTCTGGGTCTTCCTCGTCGCACGCATGCTCGCTGGCGCTTTCGGTGGAAACCTTTCCGTCGCCACCGCCGCTGTCGCCGACGTCACCACCCGCGAAGAACGTTCCAAGGCCATGGGTTTGGTTGGCGCCGCCTTCGGTCTCGGTCTCGTCACCGGCCCGCTCATCGGCGCTTTTGCCTCGCGCATCAACTTGCTCGAAAGCCACCCCGGTCTCGCCGCCTACGGCATCAATCCGTTTTCCGTGCCCGCGCTGATCGCCTTCGCGCTGAGCCTCGTCAACGTCCTCTGGATCAGCCGTCGCTTCAATGAAACCCTCCCCGCCGAAGCCCGTGGTCGCGCCGTCGAGGCTCGTCTGCGCAACCCCCTCAGCGCGATCCTCTCGCTCGACAATCGCCCGGCGCGCAGCGTCAACCTTGTCTCTTTCGTGTACGCGCTCGCCTTCGTGGCCATGGAAACGTCGCTCGTGTTTGTCAGTTTTCAACGGTTCGGCTACGACGCCAAACACAACGGCTACCTCATGGGTTTCCTGGGCATCTGCTCAATCATCACCCAGGGCTTTATTGTGCGCCGTCTCCCGAAGAAAGTGCGGGAGACCAACGTGCTCACGGTCGGCCTGCTTTGCTCCACGTCGGGCTTTCTCTGCGTGGGCTTCGCGCCTTCGACCGGCATTCTTTATCTCGGCGTCGCCCTGCTCGCCCTCGGCGGCGGTCTCGTGAACCCATCGACCACCGGCTTGATTTCCCTCTACGCAAGTGCCTCCGAACAGGGTCGCGTGCTCGGTATTTTCCGTTCACTCGGTTCGCTCGCGCGCGCCGTCACGCCGATTGTCGCTGGCGTCGTGTTCTTCACGCTCGGTGCGCACTGGTTGTATTGCGTTGCGGCCGCGCTTGCACTCAGCTCGTGCGCGCTCAGCCTGAAACTGCCGCAACCACCAAAATGATCCGCCCGCGTGCTCATTTAAAAAAACTTCTTTCCCTCGCTCTCGCCTTCACGCTGGTGCTCGCCGGTTGCGTCAGCAGCCGCGACCTCAAACCCGGCCGCACCAAAATCGGCTCCAAACAGCTCGTCGTCCCCGCCCAGATCGTGGGCAACCAGTTCATCGTCGAAACCAAATGGGACCGGCACGGCCCTTGGCGTTTCCTGGTCGATACCGGTTCGTCGGTCACGCTTGTCTCTGAGGAATTCGCCCGCCGTTACGGCACGAGCAAAGCCGCGCTGGGCGCACCGTCCGTCCACGTTAAATCCTCCGACGGCAATTCCCGGCTCCTCCCCGCGGTCACGATCAGCCGGATCGAACTCGACGACGCCCGCTTCGAAAACGTGCAGGCCCTGATCCTCAACACCGACGAGCTCTCCGCCCACCTCGGCATCCGCATCGACGGCGTCATCGGTTTCCCGCTCTTTCAAGAAACGATCTTCACTCTCGACTACCCGCAGTCGCGCCTCGTGCTCACCCCCATCACCGTGATGCGCGACCTTACCACCACGCGCGGCACCACGATCAAGTTCACCAACTCCCAACGTACCCCCTTTATCCCGGTTCGGCTCGGCGCGGAAAACTTCATCGCCCTGATCGACTCCGGCAACGACGGCCCGCTTCTCCTCAACCTTATCGGCCTGCACCCGCGTTTTAGTTTCGGCCCGCGCCCCGGCGTCACCGTCGGCACGCTCACCGGCAACCGCACCCAGGAAATCGGCCGCCTAGAACAACCCCTCGACATCGGCCCTTATCGTTTCGAAAAACCCATCGTCGATCTCACCGATCAAATTTCCTCCATCGGCGGCGAGGTCCTGCGCAACTTTGCCATCACCTTCGACCAGTCGCGCAACCAAGTGACGTTCTATCGCGACTCCGCTATTCCGATTCCACCGCAAACGCGTCGGGCCGCCGGCATCAGTTTCACTAAAATGCCCACCTACTGGCGTGTCGCCGGCGTGATCCCCGATTCGCCCGCTGACGCCGCCGGCATCCAAACCGGCGACCTCGTCATCCGCATCAACGGCGAATCTGTATCCGATTGGAACCTACGCCGCTACGAATCCGTCGTCCGCCGCGCGACCGAGATCACCTTCACCTTCCTGAACGGCACGAAAGAAAACCCCGTCGTCGTTCCCACGTTCGAGTTAGTGCCTTAAGAAGGGCATCCGAACCCAACCGATGCCCACAACAGCCTTCACGGACGACGCGCCAAGACTTCAGTATTACGCAACAAGCGTGACGTAGCGCCCAGGAGGTCTTCAGTTCCGCGCAACTAAAACCCGGTTTTACACAACTTCGCTTTAGTTCTGAGAAACCGGGCTCTCGTTGCGCACACCCGGACTTTAGTGATGTCGACCCGCGTTGCCGTTATCCGCAACGACGTGCGCTCAGTCGAACATGGAACTGCGTTTGAAGCACACCACGGCCAAAGCCATCACACCCACGGCGAAGGCAGCGAGAATGCCGAGCGTTGGCAGCATTTCTATGAAGGTATGTCCGGCCCACAGGATCGAGGCAAAGCCTTCGACCGACCAATAGACGATCGTGAGCTTGCTGAATTGCTGAATGAAAGCGGGCATCAGGCTCACCGGGAAC
>JAYTWC010000599.1:0-1850 GCA_043743635.1 Verrucomicrobiota bacterium
GCCTCCACCGTTCATCCAGCCTACGATGCCTACCAGGTCGTTGTAGACAAATTATTTAAATTCAACATTACGGACGCGGATAACTCCAGTGAGAGATCCAAGCAATCGGCGGCTCGGGCCAATCTCGTTACCACCAGTATTTCCGCAGCGGTCGTTGTGATCTGTATTATTCTGGCCGCTGTGATCGTGATCGGTCTTAAGCATGTTCTGACGAACCTCGCCACATCGCTCAACGACGGAGCCACTCAGGTCGCAGCAGCGGCGGGCCAAGTCTCTGGCTCGAGCCAGTCGTTGGCCGAGGGTGCGAGCGAACAGGCTGCATCCCTCGAGGAAACCAGTGCGTCGCTGGAGGAAGTTTCCAGCATGACCAAGCGCAATGCCGAGGGCGCACAAAAAGCCAAGGAGCTTGCCAGCCAAACCCGCAGTGCCGCCGAAACCGGCAGCAACGACATGGAGGCCATGAAGACCGCCATGGATGATATTAAATCTTCCTCGGGAGAGATCTCGAAAATCATCAAGACGATCGACGAGATTGCCTTCCAAACCAATATCCTCGCCCTAAACGCCGCCGTCGAAGCGGCTCGAGCTGGCGAATCAGGAGCGGGCTTTGCCGTCGTCGCAGACGAAGTCCGCAGCCTCGCCCATCGCTCGGCCCAATCGGCGCGAGAGACCGCCGGGAAAATTGAGGAGGCGATCCAAAAGAGTGAACGAGGCGTGCAAATCTCAAACAAAGTCGCGCAATCGCTCACCGAGATCGTTGAAAAAGCGCGTCAGGTTGACGAACTCGTCGCCGAAATCGCCACGGCTTCCGTTGAGCAAAATCAGGGCATTGGCCAAGTGAGCACCGCTGTGGTGCAGATGGATACCGTGACTCAAGCCAACGCGAGCAGCGCCGAAGAAACCGCCGCCGCAGCCGAGGAGCTCAACGCACAAGCCCAGGTGATGCATGACAATGTCGCCGAACTGATACGATTGGTGAATGGCAGCAGCCCTGACGCAGAAACCACGCATGATCGCGCGACTCCTTCCGACACAACTCGCGCCAACGTGGGCAAACGTAAACTACCCAAAACCGACCCACTCTCTATGCGGAAAAACTCGCCCGTTGCCACGTCTAACGGCACCAGCCACGACGGTGGCGGCCGAAACTAGGCGCCCTGGCGGTTTTTTTCCATACTGAAACGGCGCAGTCGTTTTCCCGATTTTTCAGCACAGCCCGGCGGTGGCGGGTGGTTCTGAGAGACAGTTATCCGGAAAAGCCGGCTGCCGTCGCAGCCAAGCTACGAGACAGAGGCTGTTCGTAAGGGCTTCGTGCAATGCCGAACCAAAGTCGTAGGACCGATCATCGTAATCGGCTGCCTCGATGGCTTCATCCACGCCCATGCGCACCGCGAAGAGCCGGGCCCGCAGCGCCGGGATGTAAACCTTCGTAATATTGACCGCAGGGTCTGACTGGTTCGCCGCACACACGGCGGCATTGCTGCTGTGGTGACAGCGACAGGCTTCAGGCCGCCCAGCGTAGATCGAACAAGAACCGCTCTGATCTAGCAGCGCGCACGGTTGTCGGCTGGTGTTGCGTTCGCCAGCGGCGAAGAGGGAAACGCGACGACGGTGGCTGCCGAGACGGTTGAGCACGTGCTCAAGTGCAGCCGGAGAAAAATGCCGCTGAATAAAATCCGCCGCAAAGAAGATCTCATGCGCCTGCACATCCACCGGCACGCTGCAGCAAGCGTCGCACCCGGCATGGCAGGCCACGAGGGACTTCACACCCGCAGGAGAATCCGCGTAAGTTTTTTCCAACTCCGCCATGGCCCAATCGAGAGCGGCTATCATCGTGGCGGGCGCGCGTA
>JAYTWC010000600.1:0-9616 GCA_043743635.1 Verrucomicrobiota bacterium
CCGAAGGCATTGATTGTCACGCCACCTGGTGTTTATGCCGGCCTTCGCTCGCTCGGCATCGCACAGCGCAGTGAACCACTCGGGAAAGCGGATGCCCTGCCCGCAACGGCAGCACTCGCTGGCTCCTTTCGCTCTATGCTTCGAGACCGGCACCACCAGATTTTGTCAGCAAAGACATGTGAGTCCTACCTCGGCGAATTCGTTTTCCGCCACAACGCAGCTGTTCTGGGTTGGTCGGCGGAAGAACAGTGTGAGCGAGTCATGGCCCGCCTGCGTGCACCACGTTTAAGTGCATAGCCCAAAATCAGGGTCTTGGGTTTTGCGTTTAATATAGGGATGCTGTGCGACCGTTATTCGTTCAACTCGTTCGTGCCCACGGAAGGCGCCAAGGAAGCGCTGGCTTTGGCCAGACGGCTTCCATTACGAGATCGCGCCAGCCGGGATAGCTTCATGTTTTCCGGCGATGAAGGAACCGGGAAAACCCACCTGCTGAACGCCATTGGGAATCAACTGCGAACTCAAGGCTGGCGCGTACAACGCTACTACGCAGAGTATCTGGTTAACCTTGTTCAATCACCAGAGGGTGCCCAGCGAATCGATTTGAACGTATCGCAGCCAACCTCCTGCGAAGTACTCATTCTCGATGCAGTCGAATGGGTGTTAAAACGGCTCGAAATCAAGGATTCGGTTTCTGATCTGTTGCGCAAGTTCGTGCAGGCACCGGCGAAGCTCATCGTTTCGTCCATAGCGCCGGTCGACAGTTTTATAAGCGCGGTTAGATCCATGGAAAAACTGGAAAAGGCGCACCTGTGCATAAGTGCTCCAGCAGATCGCACCACACTTCTGCGAGCATTTGGTCGCAGAAAGAACATCCATTTTTCAGATCAGGCGATCGATCTCCTGAGTGCGCAATTGCCGTCGAACGCTGCTTTCATTTCCGGCGTCATTCTCCGCTTTCGTTCTTCCTCAACGAGCATGCAGGTTCAGGTTGATGAACGTAAGGCCAGCGAACTGCTCAAGACCCTCGGTTAAGTGCATAGCCAAATTCTGAGTTTCGGATTTTGCGTATTAATAAGTATGACAATTGCAGTCCATTCCCGCGATCGCCGCTTTCGCCCAAAATCGTCGAGGCAGTCTCCTCGGCCTGAAACCGGCACCGTGATCGGTCTGATTGTCGGCTCCAATATCCAATATGAACACCTACGCAGTTAAAGTCCAAGGCGGTCGCGCATTGATTTATGATGCAGCGACTGGTTCCTACAAAAGATCAGTGGGAAACAATGTCGTTTCAGCACAGATTTCCGGCCAATTCGTGCAGATCACGAACAAGAGTGGCCAAGTTGAAATTTACGACGCCAACACCGGTTCATTTAAACGAAGTCTGTAGGCACCGATGCGCAATCCGCGCTATATCAATATTCCGCGTTCTGCGCACGTTCCTGAGAGGTTAGCTCGTTCTGCTCATCAGCCATCGCTCTACCAAGTGGCGCAGAGGATCATCCAGCACGTGGCATCGCGAGTAGCAGAATCAATCTATCAAATTTCGAAACTACTGAACTCATATCCCATGGCGATTCACCTGCGATCAAATATTACTCTACCTCAGCCCGTATTTGGCCTTCGGAAAGGGATACTCTATACGATCGAACGAAATACTCTCTATCGATTTCGTATAGGAAAATTTTTCGAAGCCGAAAAATATCAAGAAGGCGTCGGGTGGCAGGCGACTGATTGCACCGATTTATATAGGATAATGCGGGAGAACGATATTTCTGAATATATCTCATTTAAACCTTTTCAGGGGAATTTGGAGGACAATGAATCAGGCCAATTGTGCTGGCGCTGGGCAATATGTAGCCATGAGCAGCGTCGTAACCATGCAGGGTATCAATATCATCGTTTCTGGGCTGCCGTTTCGAATTCGTTACAAGAGAATTGTGATCGCCTGTATCTCGACCGAAGCTTGGGATTTAACCTGTTTGCGCATGTGCCGGCAGCCCTGGATCTGCTCGACCACAACCGCAATCTCGCATCATTGCTGGCCCGGCACTGGGAATTCCCCTCTGTCGGTGGCGTCAATTGGGAGGGCGTGCGTCAGCAATTGCGGCGACGCCGGCGAGACATCATGGGCTGGCTTGGGTTCACTCCGTCAGATGCCATGGTCAATGCCTTGGAATGTAGATTCCTTACCTGGTGCCACGCCGAATTCAACACTGCCAAGCTCCATCGCGGCTTAGAGTTACTTCTCAGTTCTGATGGACACTTGATTCAACATTTTTCTAGAAAGTGTATTGTGCCAATAGATGAAATCGACGAGGTGTTCGGAGCACAGACGCAGCGCTGGCTGAACCTAAGAAAATTCAGGAATGCGGGGACTGTCCTTGCAAATTTCATCTTCACAATAAATACACTCATCAATATCGGGGCGATCGATATTGAAGGCGCTCAATCCCTTGCGTCGCGTGGACGCATGTCACTGTGCACAGAGAACATTCTGCCGTTTTTAAAACCACATGCGTTACCCGTCGGTCCAACTTCCTGCGCAGCCGGCGTCAAGCAGTTAAACTCAATCGATCAAATCATCGGCGAAGGGAAGATTATGAACCATTGCGTTGGTACATTTTCCTATCTTTCTACTGCCGCTGCGGGGAGGTACATGATTTATCGGATCACATCGCCGATTCGTGCGACAATGGCATTGTGGAAAAGCACTGACCTTACATTGTCGCTTCGCGAAATCCGTGGTCCATCCAACAGGCCGATCCCAGTGCAGCACATTCGCGAAATCGTCGAATCATTCGCTGTGCCCATTGATGCAACGGGGTGGTTAGTAGACAAAACCTTAGCGGCGTGATTTTTGATGGAGCGCTGCTCAAGCATCTTGATCTCATCGCTTGTCTGCGTTTGCCACGTTTAGACCTATTTTTTAACATGAAAAGCGCAGGCATCTGGTATCTCTATCCCAAACCTCCGGCCAATAATATCGCGTGGGAAATCTATGCTTATCGGTTTTGTGAACGTGTCGAATTGGATCATTCCATGCTTTGGGAGCAATATATAGTTCCGCTAATTCTTGACGGATGGGTGTCAATTTCGACAACGCGACGCCAGGCATTGAAAAATAAATTGGCCAATCTTCCCTACGCTTTGCCTCGCGGCCGCGTCGTCGAACAATCTAATGCATTCACCGTGTATTGGGGTGACGATTTACACCCCACGTTCGGTATCACTCAACGCGACATCGAGGCCTGCTTTGGGCTCCACGGATCGGCACGTTGGAAGACCGACGACCACGAACATTGCCAAAAGGAGGATCGTGACACGCTTGGCGCCGTGTTGGGAATCGTACCGTTCTGGGAGGCCCTTTAGTCATGGAATCGACTGCACACCACAGCGACGTTGCGAACCTAACGCCAAGTACAATCGCGGTCCTGTCTGACATTCACTCCAATCTGGCGGCACTCAAAGCCGTGCTCAGAGATGCACGTCAGCGCGGAGTGGACGCGTATCTCTGTTTGGGCGATATCGTGGGGTTCGGCCCAAAGCCGGAGGAGTGCGTCCGGCTTATTCGTGCAACCGGCATGCCAACAATCCTCGGCAATCACGACGCTTGGGCGGTGTCGGCTGTTGGCTGTCAGGCAACGCCTTCGGCTGGGGCGGATTTCAAGGGTTTCAAAGATCCACTCTCGCCGCTCCACACCGCATCCCGCGAATGGCTGCGCACCCGGCCTCATCTTTTCGAGTCATGGGGGGTCTCAGCGGTGCACAGTTCATTTGCGTGTCCAGAGCGATGGAACTATCTGATCACACGGAGGGAGGTCGACGAATCTCTGTTTTTTCAGCCGACTGATATCGGCTTTTTTGGGCACACCCATGTTCAGGGATTCTGGAGCGAACGAAACGCTTCATTCACCGTTCCCAACTATGAGGCTTCGTTCGCGCTGGCTGCCGGCCAACGCTACGCAATCAATCCCGGCAGCGTCGGCAATCCCTGCGATGACACTATGGAAACAGCGGCTCATGCTAGTTACCTCGTGTATGAATCCAGCCGACGAACGGTCACATTCGTTCAAGTGAAATACTCCGCAGCATAAGTGCATAGCCAAAATTCGGGGCCTTGGTTTTGCGTCTCCGACATAAAATGTCGCAGTCCTGTGCATGATCCCCAGGTTACAGGAAGCCATCATGCCAAAAGCCACCGTTTATAATGCCGTCGTTCGCATATTGGAGTTATTGAGATACCTGCCGACCGGGAACATCGGCATCACAGCGGCTGAGCTTACGCAGAAATTGAAGGACGCCGAGTTCGTGGTCACGAAACGCTCCGTCGAGCGCGACCTGCTCAAACTCGAAAAATCCATAGGGATTCGATGCAATGACTCATCTAAACCTTATCGTTGGTCCAAATCCAAGGCCCTAGCCAACGATCTTCCTGGCATGGATTTTGCCGATGCGCTCTCGCTGTCTTTGGCTGAAGACCTTTTGAGCAAACTTATACCGGTTTCGTTCCGCAAAATTCTGGAACCGAAGTTTGCCCACGCACGCAACAAACTCACTGTCACCTCGTCCAACCACTACGCAAAGTGGACTAAACGGGTGCGCTACATATCACCTACACTCCCATTCCTTCCGCCTAAAGTTGATTGTCGCGTTTTGGAAACCGTTCAAGATGCTATCGTCAAAGAGCGGCAGATTGAAGTGCGCTATTCACCTGCCGCCAGTCGCACGAGCGACCAAACGCTTCATCCGCTGGCCTTCATCCAGCGCGGGCCGATTGCGTACCTCGTCGCCACGGCGTTCAAATACGACGATCCCCGCCTATATGCACTCCATCGCATGAGCTCGGTTAGGATAAGGGAAGAACTGTCAGTAACACCCAACGGCTTTTCACTGGATTCTTTTCTCGAACAAGGTGGAACTGAATTTGGCGGAGGGAAAATGATTTGCCTGAAAGCAGAAGTCTCAAACGCGCTCGCCTGCTACCTCACCGAAAGTCCCCTTACAAAAGACCAGAAATTAAAACCGTGCGGCCGGGATAAGCATATCCTCACCGCCAGCCTTCGGGATTCGTGGCAGTTGGCATTCTGGATTCTCTCGCAGGCCGCAGAAATCACCGTTTTGCAACCGATCGCGCTGCGGGAGCGAATTAGGGAAAATCTCCAGGACGCATTGGCTGGTTACCGTCGGCTGTAGATCGCATTCTCGCCACAGGTACGCGTGGCTACGGAGCACCAGCTGCGACGTATTCTGTCGCATGGGCAGAGTACACTCTGCTCGCGATGAAGCAACTTTCACTCAACAGCCCATCCCTCAAACTCAAATTGGATGGCAATGAATTGAAGCAGCCAGTCGTGCTCACGTCGCTTGCTGAGGGCGTGACCACCATTGACGCCGGATTCAATGACCTGTCCAGCATTCCTCCTTCGTTAAATGAATTCCCCAATCTCCGCATTGTCCGGCTGAACCACAACCAACTCGATGACCTGCCTAAAGTGCTTGGCGACCTACCGGAGTTACGCGAGATCAACGCCTCCTCGAATCCCCTCAAACGATTTCCGCAGGTCTTGTTGCGCCTACCGGATTTAGAAAGACTTCATCTTGACCAAACGAACCTGTTGGAGATCCCAAACGAATTCAGTCCCACCAAGCTAACGTGCCTGTCACTGGCAACCAATACGCTCACAACAATTCCCGATGCGTTGTTCGCGAGAGGAAATTCCCTACGCTGCCTGCGACTCAACCACAATCAGCTAAAATCGCTACCTGCGACAATCGGGAATCTTTCTGCATTGGAGGAGCTCGACCTTTCCTACAACCAACTGGAATCGCTCCCGGATGAAATCTGTCAATTGAAGCGGCTTCGAACGCTTCACCTTCAGGGCAACAAGCTGCTCACCCTACCGCACAATTTCGGACGGCTCGCATCCCTTCGCCGGCTTACCGTGTACGAAAACCAACTCACGACGCTGCCGGAGTCCATCGGATCGTTGACCGCGCTGGAGGAATTCGACGCCAGTCACAACTCCTTGGGCGCTTTGCCTTCAGAAATCGGCGGATGGAAATCACTCCATCGGCTCGTGCTCAGCGAAAACCAACTACTGTCTCTGCCCCCGAGTTTTTGCCGTCTGCCCGTGCTGACCCACTGCTTTCTCTCCAGAAACTTTTTGACTGACCTACCTGTTGACACGAGTGCACCGGAGGTGCTCCCCGCACTTCGCGTTCTCGACTTTTCGCACAATGCATTTCCGGACGGCTGGGCGCCACCGTCTGCCTATCGGCACGTCGAAAATGTCGCAAATGCATTTAAGAGCTAACCAATCGGGACATACACAACTCCTCCATGAATTACGTCCATCTACGAGTTTACCTACGTTCCCACGGTGAAGCCCTTGCGTGGGAGACTTTACCCCCGCGCCTCAAAACTCTTTTCAACGGTCCACATGGGAGCATCGGCATCGCCGAATTCTTCCTCGCTGGTCCTGACCAGCAACGGAATCGCTTTGTCGTAACTCAGACCCTCAACGGCAAGCTCCACGAACTTTTGGCTGACGCCATCGCGATTCAGACCTCTGAACTGGCTATCCTGGTGCGTTACAAAGGCACCTCCACACAACAACCAGAAGCCACCGCTATTCTCATCGAGTCCATCGAGCGCGTGGGTCTTCGGATATTCAAGGCTACTCAACGCCGCCGCTCCAGTCAGTCGGCCAGCCAATGATGACCGAACCGCAATTCGCATCTATGAATCTCGTGATCTTCGATCTGGAAACTACCGGTTGGTCCCCGCGTTACTGCGAAATCATTCAGATTGCAGCGGTCCGCATGCTCCACGGCGAAATTATCGCTGACGACAGCTTCGAAACTTTTGTCCGTGCCCAGAATGCGATTCCGAACCATATCTTCACGCTAACTGGAATCTCGCCCAGCGACGTGGACACTGCGCCCGAACCATCAACGGCTCTAGCGGCATTCTCGAACTTCGTCGGTGACGCCACCATCGTCGCCCACAACGGCCGACGCTTCGACCTTGGCTTCATCCGCGAAAACTGCGAGCGCAGTCAATTGCCTATGCGCGAGGTGCCATTTTTCGATTCACTCTCACTCTCTCGTCTGCTCTGGCCTGACGCTCATTCACATGGCCTCGATGCGGTAATAGAGCGCCTGGGACTTTCGAATGAAGGGCTGCATCGACACAACGCCCGCGACGACGTGCGCCTTCTGGCCGAAGCCGTGCGTCAGATGTGGCAGCGCCTCGATTCACCCTTCGACCGCTGCCCGGTGCCCGTCGAAACCGGTCATCTGCCTCGATAGACACGCCGTAAACAAAACCAGCTAACGCCACCAAACACCCTATGTACACCTGCAAACATTGTGGAGCCAAAGCCTCCAGTATCTCAAATTTGACTGCCGCCACCTGCCCCCGCGGAGGAAAACATGCGCTCTATGAGGGAGGTGAAAAAGCCCAATACCAGTGCAAGTATTGCGGGAGCAAAGCGTCAAGCATCGCCAACCTAACCGCAGCCAGTTGCCATCGCCATCCTTTGGGATCGAACAAGGGCCGTCACGAGCCAGCGCTATAACACCAACAGCTGCATCGAATACGATTCTTCCAGGCCAAATCCTTACGCACCGCAACGACTGAAACTGCTACCACGGTAGGGATGCCTCTCTTCATGTTTTCAACAATCCTCATCACTTCCGCTATCGTCATATGGAGTGTCCTCTCTTTCGTCGGCGTGCAACGTGGCCTTGAGCGAAAAATAATCGTTTACCGCAGTTGGGCCGATTTTGCACAGACTGCCTTATTCTCCATTTGCTTCGCTGTCAGCTGGATCGCGCTTTGGCTTCAGCTCATTCGTCTTCAATTGCTGCTTTTCCTGCTAACGATTGGAACGTTGCCCTGGCTTTATATAACTAACCGAATTAACCAACGAGCACGGGCTTTATGGATCGTTGTACCGGCAAGGATTTCGCTCATCGTCCTCACGGCGTTCTCTTGCACCATCGCATTTGACTGTGCTTTGACAACCCTTTCGCCAAAGGCAGAAAACCGAAACCGCCTGGTCAATGCTGCAATAGCCACCACTGCCAGCGCTAGTGCCTGGGGATTGTTTCGAGTGATCCATCGACTTGTTACAGATGCCAGGCCCGCTGGCCTGAGTCACAGGCCACCTTGTTGCACGCAAAGCCGCTGAGATACTCAAAATGAAAACCAAAGCACCGATCGTTGCCGCCGTTGAAATTGGCACATCCAAAATCAAAGTCGTTATCGGCAAAGCCAAACGCCGCAGTTTCGTGATCCTGGGGCACGGTGAAAGCCCGTCCAGTGGCGTTATGAAAGGCACGGTTTTTGATTTCCACGCCGCAAGCGACGAGACGTACTGCGCGCTCCAACAAGCAGAACACAATGCCGGCGTACGAATCGATAGGATTTTGCTAGCTCAGAGTGGCGACCATCTCGGTGCATTTTACCACGAGGCATCGGTTAAAATTTCGGGCCCAGATCACATTGTTACAGCGGACGACGTTGCCGCGGTCACCTCGCTCGCGAGGGGTAAGGCGTTGCCCGAAGGACGCATTCTCATACACCAGATTCGACGCCCCTTTCGTCTCAATCGGCGATTCGTGCAAAAGCCCGAAGGCCTCACAGCCGAAATGCTGGAGGTGGGTTATTGGTTCGTACACGGGCAGGAAAACAAGGTCGCTGATCACCTGTATGTAATCCGAGGCTTCAATGTACCAGTTGATGCTGTCATTCTTTCGAGTCTCGCGTCAGGCACGATGGTGACCACGGCGGAAGACCGTAAAAAGGGCGTGCTGGTGATGGACATCGGCGGCGGCACCACCGATTTCGTACTCTACCGTGACGGCTACGCCTACATGACCGGAGTTTTGCCGGTCGGAGGCGAGCACCTGACCAATGACCTCAGCCATGGGTTGCGTCTAACCAAAGAGCAGGCGGAAAAACTTAAACTGCGTTTCGGTCGGGCCACGATCACTGCGCGCGACAAGACTGAAAAAGTGTGGCTCAACGGCGACTTTGCGGTCGGCGACCGCCAATTCTCTCTTCAAGCGATCGAACGGATCACAGCAGCACGCATCGATGAAATCTTTCAGGCGGTGTTTCAAATCGTTAATTTAAAACTCGTGCTCGAACGGCTTGATGCAGACATCGTACTCACCGGCGGCACCTCAAAACTGCCCGGCATCACCGAAGCAGCGTCACGGGTCTTTGGCACAACGGTGCGTATCGGCGCTCCGGAAGGCTCCGTATACAACGCTCTGTGCGATCCATCCTACAGCACCGTACTTGGACTGTTGCACTTCGTGAATCCGGAGTGCCAGTGATGGAACGCCCTCGCGCACGATCTCGTCGACGCGAAGATTGTCGTCGTAAGGAATGGTAAGAATCGTGTGTGACATTTGGTGATGATTGTCCGCCAAGTGATGAATATTATTCTGGGATACGAGGGCCTCAGGAATATTGAAGAAGGTTAGTGATTTCCTCGCCGCCGGGAGTGAGTGCGATCCATGCGCATCCGTTCTCGATGGCAAAATCCACCACCATGCGCAGGTCGTCAGGCCAGTACTGAGCGCTTTCGCAAGACTCCTCGTC
>JAYTWC010000601.1:0-9286 GCA_043743635.1 Verrucomicrobiota bacterium
CTTAGTTTTGCCGTACTAATGAAAAAAGCGCTTATCACAGGTATTACGGGTCAAGACGGTAGCTATCTCGCCGAGCTGTTGTTGGCGAAAGGCTATGAAGTTCACGGTGTCATTCGTCGTGCGTCCACGTTCAACACGAGCCGCATCGATCATCTCTACCGCGATCCGCATGTGAACGGCGTTCGTCTATTTTTGCATTATGGTGATCTGGCTGACTCGGTTCAGATGGTGAAGTTGTTGTATCAACTCCAACCAGACGAAGTGTACAACCTCGGTGCGCAGTCGCATGTGCGCGTGTCGTTTGACGTGCCGGAGTATACGGGCGACGTGGTGGGGCTTGGTGCGCAGCGCATTCTTGAGGCGATTCGCGAATCGGGATTGATAAAAAAATGTCGTTATTACCAGGCTTCCTCTTCCGAAATGTTCGGCAAAGTGCAGGAAGTGCCGCAGACTGAAACAACACCTTTTTGGCCCCGTTCGCCGTATGGTTGCGCCAAGATGTACGCCTATTGGCTTACGGTGAATTATCGCGAGTCTTATAATCTACACGCGAGCAATGGCATTCTCTTCAACCACGAGTCGCCTCGCCGTGGCGAAACATTCGTCACCCGCAAAATCACTCGCGCCGCCACGCGGATCAAAGTCGGTCTCCAGGATTCACTTTACCTGGGTAATCTTGATGCGAAACGCGATTGGGGCTACGCCAAGGAGTATGTTGAAATGATGTGGATGATGCTCCAGCAGGACAATCCTGACGACTATGTGGTCGGCACGAACGAGACTCATAGCATCAAGGAATTTTGTGAGGCGACCTTCGGTCGACTCGGACTCGATTGGCAGAAATATGTGAAGTATGATCAACGTTACGAGCGGCCGGCAGAGGTTGAACTGCTGATCGGCAATCCGGCCAAGGCAAAGAAACAGCTTGGGTGGGAGCCGAAGGTTCGGTTCAAGGAGTTGGTGGAACTCATGGTTGATCATGACCTCGAGCTTGCGAAGCGCGAAGCCAAGATTGCCGCCATCGACACCGTACCATGAAGCTTTTCATTGCGGGGCACAACGGTATGGTCGGCGGCGCGCTCGTGCGCCGTTTTCAGCAGGAGGCGGGCGTAACGCTGCTTCTGCGCACGCGCAAGGACCTCGATCTGACCTCGCAGGCAGCCGTTGAAGCGTTCTATGCGGCCGAGAAGCCTGATGTGACGATTGTCGCTGCGGCCAAGGTGGGTGGTATTCACGCCAACAATACGTATCCGGCGGAATTCCTTTTCGAAAATCTTGTGATCGCGGCTAATACGATTCACGGGGCCTATAAAGCGGGGGTGAAGCGTTTGTTGTTTCTTGGTAGTTCGTGCATTTATCCGAAACACGCGCCGCAACCGATGAGTGAGGAGTGTTTGCTGACGAGTGCGCTGGAACCGACCAACGAAGCTTATGCCATCGCCAAAATCACGGGGCTTAAGCTTTGCCAGTATTATCGGAAACAATACGGCGTGCTTTTTCACTCTGGGATGCCCACGAATTTATATGGACCGGGAGATAATTATCACCCGCAAAATTCACACGTGTTGCCGGCGTTGATCCGGCGTTTTCACGAGGCGAAGGAAAAAGGTTTGGCCGAGGTGGTGGCTTGGGGAACGGGCACACCGATGCGTGAATTTTTGCACGTCGATGATCTGGCGGATGCATGTACCTTTATTCTTCGAATCGAAAACCCGCCTGATTGGGTTAATATCGGCACCGGCACGGATGTAACCATACGTGAACTGACCGAAACAGTGGCTATCGTTACAGGATTTAAAGGGCGCATCACGTGGGATGCGTCGAAGCCCGATGGCACGCCGCGTAAGTTGATGGATTGTTCACGGCTGGGCGGACTTGGTTGGAAGGCTCGGATCGGGCTTCGCGAAGGGGTGGAAAAAACGTACGCGTCGTTTCTCGCAGAGAAGGCCGCAGGCAAGTTGCGCCTGTAATTGTTTTCCCTTGTGCGATTGGGGAGGTTGGTCATTTCGCGAAACAAAAAAGCCACGCCAGATGAGGCGCGGCTTTGAATTTCAAAAATTGTCGTTTCTTAGACTGTGACTTGAGTAGGTTTTTTGGGGAAAAGTGCGGCCAGCGCGCAGAAACCGAGGAAGCCTACCACCCAGACTCCGAAGGCACCGAGCGCGAGTTTCTTGGGTGCGCTGATGATGCCATTTTTAGAAACCCGGAGAGGAGTGATGATATCGTAGGCACGGGTGGGTTTGAGGTCTTGAGCAGAGACCTTGTTGTAGAACTCCTGAATCAAAACAATCGATTCCTGAAGTTGTGCGGTGATCTCTTTGATCGATGTTTCCACCCACTTTTTCATTTCTTCCCGGCGGGCAAGATCGGTGACTGAGGACTGGGTGAGGGCTTTGAGCATCGCCACGTAAACTTCTTTTACCCGCTCTGCCGTCACCAACTCGTTGGCGATTTTCATTTCTTCGCGCGCCAAATCTTGGCGGAATTTTGTATCAGAACTCTTGCTCGTGATGTCGATGATGCGATCAAGGAACGATTCTCCGAACTGCGGGATGGAATTACCGCCAAAGATTGGATTGCCGGGCGACTGGGCTTTTGAGGCGTAATCGCCCTGGGTTGCTGTCGTGGAACGATTGGTTGTCCGGTTATCCATGTAAGACTGCAGGCCGGAACTTGCGATTTCGCGCTTCTTGGTGAGCGCCGCAATCTCGCGATCAATATAAACAATCTGCTCGTTGATGTAGATGACAGAACGTTCGGTATCGCGGCTCAGGCCAGCGGAGCGAATCAGGCCCAGAATCTCGGAGAGACGAAAGTGGAGGATTTCCTGAAGCTGTAATCTGAGATCCGCGATGGTGAGATTGCCGGTGCCGGCGCGAACCAGGTTGGCGTGTTGCAGTTTTTGGATCTTTTCAAGGTTTAGGGTCAACTGCTCGATGACGGTGCGGATCTGATCGTAGACGATGATGTAATCGCCATTGGGGCGTTGGATCGTGGCGAGCATGTTGGGTGTGAAGAGCTCGATGTTGTAATTGAAAATGCCTTTGGCGTCGGCTCGCGAAGCCCATTCGGTAAGGATCTCTTCAAATAATTTGCCGGTGATGATATCGGAGCGGGCAAAGAGTGTTTCGTTTGACGATAGCGATAGGGTAAACTCGGCGTTTTGCATGCCTTGAAGTTTGCTTTCGAATTCCTGCTCCAGCTTTGAGCGATCGGTTGATGAAAGGGTGCGCTCGGAGAGTCGGGCGGTGTATTCGCGTTGAAGACGTTCGATTTCGGGATTTTGAGCCGTAATGGAAAGCGCCTGCTTGAAGTCCGAGAACTTCATGGCTTTGTCCAAATTGTTGCGCTCGAAAACGGCTTGGACGACGGATGTGTCGAGCAGGTCGCTCGGCGCGAAGGCTGTTCCGTTTGGATACAGGCCTTTGTCGGCTCCTGTAAAGTTGAGCCGAGTGACAACTGACGCTTGGGTAAACGTGGGTTGGAAGGCGATAATGACCGCAGATACCCCGGCCAAGAGTGCGGCAAGAACGATTGACGCGATGAAGATCGCGACACGGTGGGAAGCAATGGAAGCAAATATCTGACTTAGAGATATTTCTTGTTGAATTTCTTCGGCTGGTGCAGGTATTTCGTTTTGCATAAGCAAATTGGGATGCGTTGGGATTATTGCGCGGGTTGGTTAAATTTGTGAAAGCCCTCGGAGATTGCGATCAAGGCAAAATTCCTCAGCCCGTCAAGTGGCATACAGCCAAGTTGTTGTTAACGATGTCTATTTGACGCTAGGATCGGCGACTTTTTAGACGGCTTTTCTTGATACGGTCTAAACCCTTCGGTGCAGGAGTCGTTATAAGTGAGAACGCTCTCTCATGCCCGACGAAATCGATCCGCCGGAACCGTCTGAATTATCAGCTCAAGATGTTTCATCCGTGCTGGGGGAAGAGGTTGTGCCCATGCGGTCGCCGTTGGTGCCCGGGCAGCGTTGGCATGAATATCAAATCGGTGAGCAAATCGAATCTGAAAACGGTTGGTGTTACCAAGCGGTTAATGTCGGGATGCTTGAGGACGTGGAGTTACGGGTCTTCCCTCAAAATGATCAAACCGGATTACGGGCTCAGACGTGGCGGGAATTGCAGTCGTTAGAAATGCCGGGGCTGCAAAAGGGCATCGATGCATTTGAGGAAGGGGGTTTTTGTTTCGAGGTTTCCCGGGCGCTGCCGAAGCTTATTTTGCGCGAGTGGGCTTCCATCCGCAAGGTATCGCTGGAGGACGTTCAGGAGCTTGTTCAGCAGATTAGCGACGTCTTGATTGCGGTGCACGATCGTGGGCTTGTTCATCTAAACCTTCGGCCAGAGACAATACATGTTAAGTCCGAGGATGGTCTAGGGGTGGTGATTGGAGGTTTGGGAGAGGTAACCACTTATAATCAGGCAGGGTTGATACCGGTTCCAGTCGATCCTTTTTATGCACCACCAGAGGCGGCAGGACTCTCTAAACATTCGCCGGGCGCGGTGTTGCGGGCTTGGGATTGGTGGTCGGTTGGCCGGATTTTGCAGGAAGTGGTACTTGGACGGCATATTTTAAGTATGGTGTTCAATCGTGATGTTTCGCGGCCGACGCCGGAGCTGCGGACCCGTGCTGAGGCCTTGTTGTTGGAACGTGATCCGCATGCTCCGCGCGCTGGTGCAGTCGAGCTGATGCCACCGATGAGTCAGCGGTTGACTGATTTGTTGCGTGGGTTGTTGGCGAGTTCGCGCAGCGGTCGATGGGGCACCGACGAGGTACTCCGCTGGTTGCGGCAACAACCGGTCAAGGATCGTTACGGACTTGGCCGCAATGAAGAGCTGTTTGCTTGGAAGGACCGGGTATTCACAATTGATGAGGCAGCGGAGTTTTTTTCTCGCGACGAAAATTGGGCCGAGGGCGAAACCAATCTTTTTGATACGGAAGATTCGATGACTCTCGTGTCTTTCGTTGGCGAGCGGACGGAGTACCGGCAATTGAGGCAGCGGATCGAAGAGTTGCATACGTTCATGCAGATCCCTGGATGGAGGGACCTGCCAGAGAAGGCGCGACGGACAGCGATTACTTCTGCTGCATGGTTGTTGCTGGGTGGTGAGGATGCTAAACTCATACTCTATGGGCACCGGATCGATGCTCCGTGTATCAAAGGGCTTTTTTCGCGCGGCTCTTTGGATGATGGCGTGGCGTTGGTGAAAGCGTACACCGCGTTGCCGTTCATCCAGATGATCGAACAGGCTGACCCTGATGCGGCGCGATTGTTTTCGTCGCTTGGCGGTATCGTTTCTAGCGAAACGATTGTTAAGGCCGTGGCGGCTGGTTGGCTCAATCTCGGCAGCGCGGCGGAGTACGCCCGGTTGGTTCAGCTGGCGATGGAGCCTGAGCGAAAACTGTTGGATCTATGTGCTGGTTTGAAGGAGAAATTTGCCTGTAGTCGACAACCGAACGTGGAGCATTTGCTTCAGCAGGCGAAGCGGACGCGGGTGGAGCTCGTGCTGCTGGCTTTCACGGCGGCGCAACCCGAACGATATGGTTTTGTTACGCATGAGGACTGGAAAAATGAACGTCGTGTAGCGCTGGAAAAACGTGGGGCGATTTTAGCGACAGGTATGTTTTGGCTGAGGCTGGAGCAGATTCAAAAAGCCGGATATGTTCTTTACGGTCCGTGGAAGATCGTCCTGGCGATTTGGTGTGGTGTTGCCATCGCGGCTGGCTGGTCTTTTGGGTATGGCTGTTTGTTATTGTGGGTATTGGGTGCTGTGGCGGGCGGAGTCGTTTTGCGTTTCGTTGCGGTGCGTTGGTTGACGTTTCTCATGCGTCGTAGAAATCCGCAGGCGTCGCCGTGGAGGTTTTTGTCTGAGACCGGTCGTTGCAAACGGGAGGCTGGCGTTGTCCTGGTGGGCGAAGATGTCTTGTTGACCGTCTCCGCAATTGGTCGGGAATTCGCCGCTTTACAGGCCGATTTGGCCAAGCTCGATTTTGAGCCTGCACCGGCGTCGACGCGGAATCCCGGTTTGGTTGCGCCAGCATGGTTCGGAACGGTGGCGAGTTGGGCGTTTCTTTTAGCGATGTTCGTTTTGGGGCATTGGAATCAGTTTAAGAACGAACCGCCAGAGCCAATACCGTCGGCTGCGATGGCCATTGAAAAAGCAATGACCGAAGCTCCCGTTGACGAAAATTCTACCGTTGAGGACCGTTTCTTCGGCGATCCGCGCAAGCATCTTGAGCGGTGGGATGTTGCTAAGCCCGCCGTTGCACCCGCTGTGGCTCTGGCAAAGATTAAACTGAGCGGTTCCGATGACGTTGCCAATGCTTTGATCGATGGACAACGGCTATTGTTGTCCTACCAGCAAAACACAATTGATGCGATTATCGCCGTTCCGGTCGGAGGGACCAAAGATCCTGGTTTGATTTTGTATGATGGGCGAAATCGCAGGGTGATCGGGCGCCAGAAATTGCTGCCAGCGCAAATGCCTTCGGAAAAGAGCTGGTTCGAAGTCGACAAGCTCAAGGTATTTTATGCCGGTGCACCGAGTGCGCCACCACTGCCGCCGCCCAAACCAATCGTTGACCCAAATGTTCCGGTCGACACCATGGATCTGCCAGAACGAGAAGTGCGTCGCGGCGCCTATCAAAATGTTACTCCGGTCGCTGAACAAAAACCAATAAACGCGCAGCCCCTTTCTGAAGCGTTGGATACGATGACACCCTAAATTTTATGCCAAAGCCCGTTGTCTTTAATAACACCGTGCTGCGTGATGGACATCAGTCACTCGCAGCCACACGCATGACGACAGCTCAGATGCTGCCTGCAGCCCCGATTCTCGATAGCATGGGTTTCGGCGGCTTGGAAACCTGGGGCGGCGCCACGATCGATTCGTGCCTGCGCTTCCTCGGCGAAAATCCTTTTGAGCGTTTGAGGACACTCAAAAAAACGGCACCACAAACACCGCAAATCATGCTCCTTCGCGGGCAAAATATCGTTCAGTACACGAGCTTCCCTGACGACGTCGTTGAGGCATTTGTCTCTGCCATGGCCAAAGCCGGCATGGACGTCATGCGAATCTTCGACGCGTGCAACGACATCCGCAACCTTCAGACAGCCATCAAAGCTGTTAAAAAAACCGGCAAGCACGCTCGTGGCGAACTCTGCTACACGACAAGTCCGGTTCATACCGTTGAAGCTTTTGTTGAAATGGCCGTCGCACTTGAAAAAGAGGGCTGCGATTCCGTCGCGATCAAGGATATGTCGGGTGTGATTGCGCCTCAGGTTGCCTATGCGATGGTTAAAGAAATTAAACGCCGTGTGGGCGTGCCGCTGACGCTGCATAGTCATGATACGGCGGGCCTTGCTGCCACTGCGTATTACGCGGCTGTCGAGGCGGGCGTCGATGCGATCGAGACCTCAATCGTGCCTTTTGCCAACGGTACTTCGCAACCGGATACGGTTCGTATGCTCGCCATTCTCGAAGGTCACGCTCGCTGCCCGAAATTCGATCCAAAGAAGCTTCAGGAACTGCGTGTGTACTTCACGGATGTTTACGCCCAGCTCTCTAAATTCACCGCACACGCCAACGAAATCGTTGATAGCGATACGCTCTGCTATCAGGTGCCGGGTGGTATGCTTTCGAATTTCCGAAACCAGCTTAAGGAACAAGGCATGGCCGACAAATTTGAGCAGGTTCTGCTCGAGATCCCTTACATTCGCAAATGCCTCGGTTGGATTCCGCTCGTCACACCGACCTCCCAGATCGTCGGCACTCAAGCGATGCTCAATGTGAAATTTGGTCGCTGGAAGAACTTCTCTCAACCGGCAATGGACATCGCACTCGGCAAGTACGGTCGCACTCCAGGTCCAATCGATTCCGATGTGCTCAAGCTCGCCATGGAGAAAAGCGGTCAGAAACCGCTCGAATGCCGTCCGGCCGATCAGCTTAAGCCGCGCATGGACACGTTGCGTGCCGAACTCGTCGCCAAGGGATTGCCCGCCGATGACGAAGCCTGTGTGCTGCACGCGATGTTCCCGACGGAGTTCGCGGCCTTGTACAAGAAGCCCGCGCCAGCAGCTGCAGTGTCAAAGCCTGTGGTGGTGGCTGCTGCTCCCGCAACTCCGGTTGTCAAACCTGCGGCATTACCGGCAGCGGAGGGAACGATTGGAAAACGTAATTTCGAAATTACGGTCGACGGTTTCACGAAAAACGTCGTCGTTGAAGAAATACACTGAGGCCTGGCACCAAAACTATTCGCCAGGTTTGCGCAGGTAGTTTTTCCGGCGTGTGCCGCTGTGTCCTTGGGGCAGGCGGCGCTCGCCGGGAACGCTGTAGGGCTTTCTTCGATACCCCGCCTTGTCGGGATCGCACGCGCAGCGGATCTGGTAATCCTGCATGCGTTTGAAAAGCCCCAGCAGTTGGTCGGGCAGAGGGTAGCGATCCAGTCCCGATTTTTCCAACGCGAGAAGGAGTTCGTGCGATGCTTCCAATGTCGAGAGGCAGCCTTCCTGCGGCTGTTGTTTAATGACGTAGCGGCTCACGGCTGTAGGGGTAAACATGATACGTGGCAACCGTTGCAGGCTCGGGCTTAGCTTGAGCATCTTGCGGGCACCGGCCCAGGTTGCATCAAGAAGGAAGACCACGAGTTGACGTCCGTCTAGTTCTGCTGCCGGCAGATCGCCTTGCGTCAAGTTTCGCGCTTCGCTGCCGGGGTAGAGGAGCACGGGAAAATTGGCGGGATCGTTGATCAGTGCTTGCACGGACTCGTCGGTGTCAAATCCGATGCCCATTTGGATTTCACTGTTCTTCAGACAGAGATGAGTGAGGCGGCCGGTTCCTGCTTTTTCCTGCTTGAATTCCTTTGGGTGCATCAGGAAAACGAAGTGGGTTGTTGTCTCCATCGGATGGATAGAGTCACACCAGCAAAGCGGCTTCGGCCAGAAGCAACGGTAGCACATTTCGCGGCTCATGTGGGCAAAAAGACAAACATGTTAAATCGCCTCGTCGGCCATACCCCAGCGTAGGTTATAGAGCGAATTAGTAAACGCTTTGATACCGCCAAATTCGGCGAGTGCAATCAACGTCGCGAGCGCGGCAGGCATCACGTCGGCGCGGCCGGCTGGGACGCCGGGGATGCAACGGCGGGTTTCGAGATCGACCGAACCGATGAGTTCGAGTAACTCACGTAGTTGAGAAATGGTGACAACGCTGCCGACGGTTTCGAATGTTTTCCCATCGCGAGCAGCTAGGATTGCGCGGGCGGTGGTGAGCGTGCC
>JAYTWC010000602.1:0-5942 GCA_043743635.1 Verrucomicrobiota bacterium
CACAAAGTCGGCATTCGGACGCAAAGTTCACCAAGTCCGATTTCCGTTCTTTGCGTTCCTTCGCGAACTTCGTGTTAAAAAAATTCCGTCCCCTACCGCCAAGGCATTCACTTCGTTCAGAGTGACAGACAGATCCTTTCCTAAATCTTTCGGTGGTGATCAACGTTTCCCTCCGTGCATTAGTTACATTCATGCCGATGGCGGGCGGTTCTACACCTGGGATCCCGACAACGACCAAACCCTTTAACGCAAAGACCACAAAGTCGGCATTCGGACGCAAAGTTCACCAAGTCAGATTTCCGTTCTTTGCGTTCCTTCGCGAACTTCGTGTTAAAAAAATTCTGTCCCCTACCGCCAGGTATTCACTTCGTTCAGGATGACAGACTGATCCTTTCCGAAATCTATCGGTGGTGATCAGCGTTTTCAACGTTTCCCTCCGTGCATTAGTTACATTCATGCCGATGGCAGGCGGTTCTTATGAGTGTCGCCGGACTGTAACAACTCGCCAGAAATCTGGACAATAGGAATGAGGAACAAAATGTTCCCGGCGGGGGGAGGCCTTTCCGCCAACTTATAAACATATACAAAAATGACCGATCCAACCCCAACCGCCCCGGCGTCCACGACGCCAGCTCCAAAACTACCGCGCGACAACGCACTCCAAAACAAAGCCCATGCCAACGCAATCGGTTCCAGCGAACGGTCGATCAAGGCGGCCCTCGGCTCGCCTACCCTCCTGCTCGCCATCGCTTCGTCAGGTTACAATGAGAACCGCCTTAACAGTGGCCTGCAACTCGCAGCCAAGGCGCAAACGGCCTTCGGTGCCCGTCAGAGCGCCATGGCGGTAGCCAGTGCCGCTCATGGCTCCCGCAAGACCGCACGCCAGGCAGCAAAAACCGAATTCGTCTCCTATCGCGCCACCGTGCAGACCAACTACACCGAAGCCGATCGCGCCAATCTTGGTGCCAGCGGTCGGATTCCCGCCGACGGCGAAAAATTCATCACCACCGCTCGCGGCGCCTACAGCACCGCGCTCACCCCGCCCCACCTCGCTAAGCTTTCTGAATACGGCTACGATGAAGAACGCCTAAAAACCTTGCTCGCCAGTCTCGACGCGCTCACCAGCACCAACAGCGCGGCTGACAACGCCGCGAGCGCCGCCCAAACCGCCACCGAAGCGCGCAACACCGCCGTTAAAGAACTCAAAAACTGGACGGCACAACTGCGCAAAATCGCCAAAAATAAGCTCAAAGATCGTCCTGATTTGTTCAGCCTGTTGAAGAGCTAAGATTAAACCTGGAGGGCGCGGCGGCGGTTTGTTTCACCGGATCGTGGAGGGCGACGCGCTGTCGTCGCCGATTCGTTTTGGTTCGATCCGGCGGGCACGGCGGCCCGCCCTCCATCAAAACACCTGTCGGAAGGATGCTAGGCCTAATCGTTGGTGCGGCCAAAACAAATACACCAACGCCGGTTTGGTTCAACGGATCGTGGAGGGCGACGCGCCGTCGTCGCCGATTCGTTTTGGTTCGATCCGGCGGGCACGGCGGCCCGCCCTCCAAATCAGAATGATTCCCGGCCGCACCCCTACCTCACCGATACCACGGCAGACTATGGATCTCGCCTTGATACGGCCAGGCGTCGCTCTTTGTCACCAACCCCGCACGCACGGGGTTGTTTTGTACATAGGTCCACTTCGCGGAATAACTTTCGGCGGCCCGCAATTGGGTGTCCCAGATGTCGGTTTGCCAAAGCGGTTGTTCTGTCCGCTGCGGCCAATGTCGGCTCACATGGGACTTCCAGTAGCTGGTCCATTTCCTCACCGATTCCACGGGCCTCACTGCGGGTGCGGCGAAAAGGTGCAGGTGATCAGGCATGATCACATACCGACCCACCTGCCAGAGTTTCGCAACCTCCCATGCTTCTCGGATGAGGCCGTGGGCGTCGTCACAAGCGAGTAACGGCCGACGGTTTTTGGTACAGACCGTGATGAATATAATCAGCGGGTCTTCGGTTTCGATCGGAAGCAAGTGGGCAGGACGATGCCGATCGGGTAAGGTTCCCTCTGTGTTTTGAGATTCACCGCCGCCTTCCATGTTGTGATCGGTTGAGGATCAAGGCCGTTTGGCCGAAAGAATCGAGACAGAAATGCAGCACGGTTCGCCGTTTTTATCCGCGTGCCCGAATGGAGGGCGCGGCGCCGTCCGCGCCGATTCAGTTCAACGGATCGTG
The DNA here is from genome assembly GCA_043743635.1 of Verrucomicrobiota bacterium. Taxonomy (GTDB): domain Bacteria; phylum Verrucomicrobiota; class Verrucomicrobiia; order Opitutales; family Opitutaceae; genus JADKHC01. Next base: position 2,230 of record JAYTWC010000602.1, read on the forward strand.
GAGGGCGACGCGCCGTCGTCGCCGATTCGGTTCGGTTCGGAACGGCGGGCACAGCGGCCCGCCCTCCAGGTCGGCATTGTTCTATCCACACCGGTTTGGTTCAACGGATCGTGGAGGGCGCGGCGCCGTCCGCGCCGGTTTGGTCCGATAACGGCGGGCACGGCGGCCCGCCCTCCAAATCAGAGATTCACGCGATTGTTCACCACGGTGATCTCCTCAATCTGGTGATCGGGATCGATTTCGACCGAACCACCCGCAGCAACAAATTCCGCCGGCAACGTCAGACTGACGTCGAGCGTCTTCGGCACCAGATCGGTCGGCGCGGACAAAGCCAAAACCGGTGCGCTCGCCACCGTGCGACCGAGGGCATCACGGAAAACCACGGTCGTGGCCGGTGCATCCACCGAACCAAGGCTGTGAACCTTGACGTGCACCATGCGGCCATCAACCACGATATCGGTACGTGAAATACCGAGATCGGGGCGTTGCCAGTAAGGCTTGCCGGGGGTCTTAAGCTTGAAGGTCAACACCGTCGTCGTGCGCGCCGGGAACGTGAAGTCCAGCGACTGGCTACGCTCAAACGCAACGGTGCGCGTTTGTAGCGCCTCGTTGGCAATATCGTTTCCATCGGTGTCGATGCCTTGGGAGATTTCCCAAATACCCGGATCGACGTGCCAGCCGGTCAGCGCAGCGCGCACAGGAAGCGGATCGAGGTTGTACGCGATCACCTTGAAGGAAGTCGCCGTGGCGTCGGGAATCAGGATCGCGAGGCTCTGTTCGTTGGCGGGAGCGCGGAACGACCAGCTGACCGCATTGCCCGAGTAGGTGCCGCCACGAACCAACGCGATACCGCCAAGCCGGGCGCGCTGAAGCTCGGCGAAAGGCATGCCCACCCGATCGATCCAGAGATGACCCTCGGTATCGATGTATTCGAGCAACTGACATTCTTCGATCTGGGCGGTGTAAAGCTGTTCAAGATATTTTTTGTCACCCGAAACCTGCCACTTGAAGTGGTTGAGCGACGTTGCCGCGAGCGCAGTCGTACGTGGACTGCCCCGCCCTTCGTGGGCGCCGCCACGCTTCTCGCGCCGTTCGCCGCTGCTGGTATTGACGCTCATGATACGCGGACCGAACTCCTTGCGCAGGTCTAACAGGTCGAGCGTGTTGGCGTTGATTTCCATGAATGAACGCAGCCCACCGTCCTTGAAAGGCGTCAGATATTTGCTGTCGCCCGTCCACGACCAGGAGGCCCAGAACATCGGCCACGGCACCGTGCCACGCGTGGCCTCCTCATCGCGGTCGGACTCGTAATGAATGGCTGAAGGCAGCACAAATTTGCCATCCGCGCCGCCGTGACGATGTGAGAGCAGACTGTCCGCCAATTCCGTGACGACCTTCTTGACCGCCGGACTGCCGTTGTAATCCACCAGCAGCAGCCCCGGCTGAAGCACGAGGTAGGAATAAAATTTAGATCTACCCCAAGGTTCTTCAAGGGCCATGCGGGTGCCGCTATAATACGAGGTGCGAATGTGGCGGTGTCCGGCGGCATTGATACCGGTAAGGCTTTCAACGCCACGCGCGGTCGCCATGGCGCGTTCGAGCTGCTGGGGATTGCCGAAATCGAGAATCAGATTTTGGCCCAAACAGTTAATTCCCTCTTCGTAACTATGCAGTTCGTCGGCCTGAATCGTCGGCAGGCCATTCGTGAACATGCCGTTCTTAAACGCGGCTTCGAGCAACGCATGGTCCGACTGTTTCAGTTTTTCCGGATTGCAGCCCATGAAGGCCATACCGGGCCACATGTTGACCAGGTCAACGTCGTCGGAAATGCCACCGCCAAAATCGCCGTAGGCAACCTGTCGGTCATCGATCCACCAGTTCACGAAATTCTTCACCCGGCCCAGCAGCTCAACCTGACGGAACGCCCAAAGCGGAACGCCGTCCGGGGCCGCCGGATGTGTGCGGGGGGAAACCTTGCCGGAGTAACCGTCCTCAAAATAGTCCCGACCTGGGTAGTGGTTCGGGTTGACGCGAATGAGATCGTTGATGTCGGCCTCGAAACGATTCCAGAGGTTGAACTTCTCGCTGCGTGGGTGTTCCTCGACCAGCATCGCGTAGCTGTCGCGGGCCTGGGTAAAACGGTCGGCCTCGTGTTCGACCGAAGCCAGCGCCCGAGGTTTGAAGACCAGACGAACCTCCGCTCCAACCAGCGAAGCTGCCTCAAACTCTGCGCTCGCCGCGGCCATCGTGAGATAGAGCGCCTTGCCCGGTGGCAAAATGCGGTCGCGCAAGTCGAGCCAAAGGGTCTTCGCCTCGCCCGGCTTCACGCTGAAAGTGAAATCGAGGCTGTTCCGCATCGGCCAGAGCGGATCCTTCACCTGAATGTTGATCGGGATCAAGCCGCTGGCGAATGGTTTTAAATTCAACGCGGGCAGATCGATCGCGATGCCGTCGAGCCCGTCTTGAATACCATCAAGCTGGTAGGCTTTGTCGGCCGATTCATTCGGGATCAGGACGTGAACCAGCGGAAGTGCGGCCAGGGTTTTCACCGTCGCAACCGGCGCTACTTTGGTTGTGGCGGTAGGTTTAGCGATAAGCCATGCACGCTCATCGGGGGCATAACGGCCGGCAATAAAGGTCAAAAGCGGATTGAGACTATTGCCAACCGGAGCTGAAGCAGGAAGGTCGAGACGATAAGCAAGCTTGGCACTGCCAGCGGGTTCTTTGCCGATGGTGACGTTATAAGCGACGAATTCACCGATCGGCTGTTCCTGCTGCACGTTGGTGAAACGAATCTTCTGGCCGGTGATGGGCGTGGCGAAGGTGTGGATAGTTTTTTCCTGCGCCTTCGGACGTTCAAAGAGCTGAGCACGCGCTGGGGCATCATTGGCATCGTCGCCGTTCAACAAGCTCATCGAGCCCCAGGCAGCGCCGGAAATTTCGAGATGATTCCACGGTTCATCGGGCATGACGAAGGTAATCGACTTGCCGGATTCGACGTAACAATCCCAGTCGGGCAGTTGGAAATAGTCATTGCGGCCAGGGAGGCGCGAGCGGTTGTAAACGCCGGGCCAGGTGGTTTCGCGAATACCATCGCACGCTTTCCACCACCAGCGCTTGAGGTCGTAAGCTTCGAGGATCTCCACTTTTCGGATACAGAGCGCGGCCCCGGCATAATACGGCGGTAAATCGGCGGGACGATTCCATCCGTAGCGGAGCGCCCACTCATCGCGCCAGCGTGAATCGGTCAGGTCACGCGCGGGCAAGGCCACGAGTCTCGTGATGGTTTCGGTTTTGGCGAGCGCAGTCACATTCTCATCGGACAACATGCGGTCGTAGATGCGAAGTTCGTCGATGTCGCCGCCGCGAACATAGTTGTAGTCACTCTGGACATTGTGCGGGCTGATAATGCGCGAATGCGGACCGAACTGATCAAGACCGGTATTGTAGACGGCCTGGGTTTCTTTTGAGGCGGCGAGTTTGCCATTCACATAAAAACGAATGCCGCGGGTTTCATCCCAGGAAAACGCGAGGTGGATCCATTCGTTAGGTTTTGCAAACGGTTGCATCTCCACCGACACACGCGTGCGTGAAAGATTCGCGTCGGTGACAAAAGCGTCGAAACCGTGGCCGTTGTAATCGATGCGCAGCCAAACCATATCCCAGCTGGAATGATCGGCATAGCTCACCCGAAAGATCGGGAATTCAGTCGG
>JAYTWC010000603.1:0-4320 GCA_043743635.1 Verrucomicrobiota bacterium
GCGAAGGCACGAGAACCGGCTTGTACCTGGTGATTGGATGCTTGCAGGGCAGGGACGATTTGCGCGGGCGTCAGTGAGCGTGCTGCGAGGGCAGCGGGGTCGAACTGGACCCGCACGGTGCGGCGTACGCCGCCGATGAGAGTTGTTTCGGCAACCTGAGGGATGGATTTGATCTCGTCGTCCACCTGGGCGGCAAAACGGCGCAACGTCAGGTGATCGTATTTCGCGCTGTGGAGTGTGAGTGCGAGGACCGGGACATCGTCGATTGAGCGCGGCTTGATCATCGGGAAACTGACGCCCGAAGGGATGCGATCGTAGTTTGTCTGGAGCTTTTGGTTGAGGCGAACGAGGGCCGCTTCAAGATCGGTGCCGACTTTGTAGCGCACGATGACCATGCTGGAGCCCGGCATGGAGGTGGAATAAAGGTATTCGATACCGGGGATTTCCCAAAGGAGCTTTTCCATCGGACGTGTAACGCGGTTCTCCACCTCGGCCGCGGTGGCACCGGGCATGGCGACGATCACATCGACCATGGGGACTTTGATTTGTGGCTCCTCTTCGCGAGGCAGCATGAGCACCGCAAAAAGTCCCATGAGCACCGAGGCGGCAATGGCGATGGGCGTTAGTTTTGAGTCGATGAAGAATGCGGCGAGACGTCCTGCCATTCCGTATTGTTTCGGTTCGCTCATGGCTGAACCTCCACCGGCTGACCGTCACGCAATGTGGCCGAGGGGTTTGCTATGATCTTTTCGCCAGCATCAAGGCCGGAGAGTATATCGAGCATCGTGCCGACATGAGCGCCGGTGCGGACAAGACGAAGTTGGGCGCGGCCACCAACGATCACGTAGACGCGTTCCATTTGACCGAACAAAGTAACAGAGTCATGTGGCACGTGTAGTTTTTTGACGGCTGGTCCGGAAAACCAGGCACGAACAAACTGGCCCGAGGAGACACGGGCATCGGGCGCGAGATGCAGTTTCACCATGACGGAGCGTGAGGCGACATCGGCACCGGCGGCGATTTCTGCGACGGTGGCCTGAACGCGGCCGGCCTGCAGTTCGACTGGAATGGCGTCACCGAGTTTTACGTTGGCAATAAACGATTCGGGCACAGCCACCTCGATCTCGAAGTGATTTTCGCCTTCGATGGTGAGCAACATCTGACCAGGCAGGGCCATGTCGCCCGGGTAAGCCTGGCGGGCGGTGATGCGACCATCGAACGGCGCGCGGATTTCGGTGTAGGAGAGCATGGCCTCCGCTTCAGCGAGCGCGGCTTTAGCGGCTTGAACCTGTTCGGTGCCGCGACGGACCGCTTCGTCGGTGCCTGCGCCGCGTTCGGACAAAGATCGGTCGCGGGCGAGCTCGCGTTCGGCTTGTTCGAGCTGCGTGCGGGCGCGAGAGGTCTGGGCGGCGAATTCGGGTGCGGACAGTTTCACCAACATCACACCGGTTTTTACGTGTTGGCCGAGCCCCCAAGGGAGATCGCTGATGGTTCCGGCTACTTTTGCGGAGATGACCGCACGGTCGGCAGCGCGCACGGTGCCAGGCAGGGCGATGAGCTCCGGTTCGTTAACCTGTTCGACCGTGGCGGCGGCAACGCGAATGGCCGGACCGGCTGGCGCGACTGTTTTTTCGTGCTTGCTGCACCCATTGAGCAGCGCGACAGCGGAGAGCAAAATAACAGGCAAACGTAGAGAAGCGATCATGGTGAATAGACGTTGTGGTTTCCGTGCCGCGTGACGCGGTCAGGCTTACGATTCCTTTTTTTCCGACTGACAGCAACAAGAGTCGCCGTCTTTGCCGATGCCAAGTTTCTTGAGCAGAATCTCCGGCGGGCAAAAACCGGTGAACGCGGATTGGATGAGGTTGAGGCCGATGAACACATTCAGGAGCAGCCACCAGGGGCTGACGAAGTAAATGAGTGCGGTGCTGACGAGGACCATGGTGCCGGCGAAGATACGAACGAGGGATTCAGTTTTCATAGATGAGTGGTTTAAGGATTGACAGTACATGCGCATATACGCATATAGTTGAAATTATGTCAAGTGTCTGTTTTCTTCCCGGCATGGCCAAAGCCAAAAATGGACGTCCGATGACTGAGGAAGCGCTAGCGATGATCGCCCGCCGTTTTGCGGTGCTGAGCGAGCCGATGCGGCTGCGCTTGCTGCATGCGCTCTTCGAAGGAGAAAAGCCAGTCAACACGCTGGTTGAAATTACGCAAGGCACGCAAGCGAACGTGTCGCGGCATCTGCAAACGCTCGCTGACGCCGGTCTACTCGCGCGGCGCAAGGAAGGCTTGCAGGTTTTCTACTCGATCGCTGATCCGTCGATTTTTCCGCTCTGCGAACTGGTCTGTGGAAGTTTGGAGAAGCAGCACGCCCAGCGGGTCGATGCCTTGGCCCGTCGATGATGGGTGCCTAATCTGGAGCGACAGGCGTGCGGTGCCGGTCTCCACAACCGTTTCCTTGAGTCAACCACCAAGGTTCGCCGTTGCGCAGGATGCGGCAGGAATTGGCGCTGGCGATCACGGTGAATTCGGGGAATTGAGAAAAGGTGTCCTGTGGTTCGGCGCTGCCGCTGACGATGCAGGCCAGCCAATGGGTGCCCGGTTCGTGCGAGGAACGGAGGAGCGGCATGGCCGTGAGCGAAGCGAGAAGCGAACTGTTGGCACCGAGTTCGGCTGTTTCGCTTTTGCGTTCGCCAAGGAGGTTGCGCAGCGATGAGGAACCAATCGGCGTGCGGACGACAGGGCCGTTGGGGGTGTCTGCTTGGGTATGCAAGGATGAGCGCAACGTGTAGCTCACGGGGAAACCGCCTTCGATCGTCCAGAGTTTCTTTTGTGTCGTGATTTGATGGATACGGACGTGAAAAGTATCGTCGGCCACGAGCCACGTTTTGATTTCGACATCGGGCCACGGCAACCAGCGGGAGTAGGCCACGCCGTCGCGGACTTCGGCATCGAGGCACTGTTCGCGGACGCGGAAGAAGCGGTTGTCCTCGCTGATCGAGAGACTGTTGTCCAAGCCGCCTTCAGCGAGCGTCGCGGGACCGACGGGGACGTTGAAGCCGAAGCGTGTCGAGTAGGTGAATTTTGAATACTTGTGCGGGGCGTTGCGCGGCCAGTCGAGGACGGGCTGGCCGGGGTTGAGGGCGGTGACATCCTGGCTGCGCGGATCGGTGACGAGAATAAGTTTGGCCCCTGGAACGGTGCGGACTGCTGGGCGCGGGGGAAGCGGTGCTTCTTCGGCACGCCAGAAAGGATGGTTTTCGGGCAGGGCGAGCGGCAGAAATGCCTTCATCGCCCAGTAGGGCGATCCGGAGGAATTGTAACTTTCCGCCATCAGAAGGTTCGGGTAGGTGTAGCCGATGGTGAGCAGCCCGGTCTCGGAAAAAATGGGCTGTTGCATCCACCAGCGCAGGTGGCGCAGGTAGATTCCCTTGATTACGGACCAGGGTTGGGCTTCGACGCCGGCGAAGGCGAGCGCGCCCCAAAAAGCGCCTTGGGCAAAGCGATAGGTTAGGCTGCGACCGAAGGGAAGGGCGGAACCATCGGCGGAAAACCAATGGATAAAATCGCGCGCGAACAACCGGGCGCGTTCGGTGTAGCGGGCGGTGCGCACGGGATCGTGGTCAGGGGCGAGGCGTGTGTAGATCAGCGCGTAGAAATGAAAAGCCATCGGGTTGTAGTAATCGCCGCGCCGGCCGTCGCGGAAGGGAGGCCCGTCGATACCGTCGGAATACCAACCATCGCCAACATAGAACTGGTCGATTCGATTGAGGTCGTCATCGACACGGTCGGGTGACCATTTCAATCCGCAACGGGCAAGTCCGAGGTTGACGATGACGCGGAAGAACAACCAGTTGCTATTGACCAAGCGGACCGCGTTGATGTGTTGCAGCCAGGTGGCGAGTTGTTCGCGCACGGTGGAGGAAAGCGGCTCCCAAAACGTTTTTGGCGCGAGGGCGAGCGCGAGGCCGAAGGCGGCTTGTTCGACGCTGCGTTGGTCGTAGTCGTTGGGTAGACCCCAGTATTCGGGGTGGGAGGGATTGGTGCCGTTGGCCAAACCTTGCTGCCAGAGGTTAGCCTGAGCGAAAGCTCCGTCGCCGGCCAGCAGTGGGACGATTCCCCAGAGCGGGCGGGCGAAACCTTCGAGCAGACCGGCGGGATCGCCGTAGAGCGCGCGGTTTTCGCCGAGTTTTACCTGTGCTCGTCCCGGTGAAAAATGCGGGACAATGGGCTCGATTAAATCGTGGACGAGGCGTTGCAGGTCAGCGCGGGTGCGCAAGGGGTTTTGGGAAAACGGCAAGGCCATAAAAATCT
>JAYTWC010000604.1:0-5753 GCA_043743635.1 Verrucomicrobiota bacterium
AACACGAGGAAGGAGTTGAACGGGCTGATGCAGGCACCGGCGTCGCGCAGGAGTTGCAGGCGCATTTTCATGGCGTAGGCGATGTTGGCGCCGCCAGCGGGAGCGAAGGCTTTGAACGCGTCCCAATGCACGATGCCGTGGTAGCTGGGGTCAGGTTCGGTCAGGCCAGGAAACTTGCCGTTGCCCCAGTTGAAGTTGCCGCCGTCAACGACGATGCCGGCGATCGAGGTGCCGTGGCCACCGATGTATTTTGTGGCGGAGTGGACGACGACGTTGACGCCCCATTCGAACGGGCGGTTGAGCATCGGCGAGAGGCAGGTGTTGTCGACGATGACGGGCACACCGACCTCGCGGCCGATCTTCGCAACCTCTTCAAAGGGGAAAATGTTGAGCGCGGGATTGCCGAGGCCTTCGCCGTAGAAAGCTTTGGTGTTGGGCTTCACGGCGCGGCGGAACGCGTCGGGATCGGCGGCGTCGACGAAGGTGACGTCGATGCCGAGCTTTTTGAGCGTGTAGTGGAAAAGGTTATACGTGCCGCCGTAGAGCTGCGAGACCGACACGATGTGGTCGCCGGCTCCGGCAATGTTGAGGATGGCGTTGGTGATAGCGGCTTGACCAGAGGCGTGGGCGAGGGCGGCCGAACCACCTTCCAGCGCCGCGAGCCGTTGCTCGAACACGTCGGTCGTGGGGTTCATCAGCCGCGTGTAGATGTTGCCGAGTTCCTTCAGCGCGAAGAGATTCGCGGCGTGCTCGGTGTCGCGAAAAACGTAGCTGGTCGTTTGATAGATCGGAACGGCGCGCGAGCCGGTGGTGGGATCCGGCTGCTGGCCGGCGTGGAGTGCTTTGGTGCCAAGGCCTTGGTAACTCATAGAGGCGAAAACTCTGCGCAGGTCTGTTTTTGGCGCAAGTGGGAAGCTCTAATCAACGATATGCCGTCAGGGTCGCGGGTTGAAATGCTCTTATCGCTCCGTCTTCCAATTCTTGCCTCCTGTAGTTAAATATCAACTACGCGGCAGGTAGTTTTCGTAAGGGCGATCTGTCGCTTCGCTGAGGGTGCTTTGCAATTTGTTGCAGGTTTGCTCGAGGTCTGGAGTTGCGGAATTTAGTTCGGCGGATTACGTAAATTTGAGTGCTTAAATATTCCTTAACTATCTTAGGGTAAGTAATAAACGATATATTTTAGATCGCATCGCACGTCTCTGTTTTCATGAGGTTAACTCAAGTTGTTGATTAAAGGGCCGATAGTAACGGCAAGCTGACTGCTGTGTTTCTGCAGCCGTCATAATTTCCTCAGATCGCTTCTGCTTTTCCCTATGAACCTCGGCAAAAAGATCCTCCTCGCTGTCGCTGTTGTCGTTATCGCCACCACGCTGTCCGCCATCATCACTGTCTATGTCATCTCTCGTGGTAATCGGCTGAACGAACTCAAAGCCTCCATGGCAACCGTCCTCCTGCAGGCTGAAACCGTGCGCAACAACATGGAGTTTCTGCATAAAAATAACGCGATCGACCTAACCAAACTCGTCGCCGAAGCGAAAAAACAATTCAACACCGACTCGTTGAAAGAGGTATATCAACAAACGGCGTTGTACAAAGCAGTCCCGATTGTGGCGACGTGGGACTCGATCCGCGAAGTAGCCAAAAGCAAAGGCTATGAATTCACCGTGGTGTGCCCTCCCGGCGTCACCCCTCGCAATCCCAAAAATGTGGCGGTCGAGGATGACAAGGTGTTTTTCGATGCCTTCCGCAAAGGCGACAAAGAATTTTTCAACGACGACAAGGAAAACCATCATGTCGAGTTCGGTAAACCCATTTACCTCAGCGAAGGCTGCATGAAATGTCATGGCGATCCCGCAACCAGCAGCACGAAGGACGGTAAAGATCCGTTGGGCTTCACGATGGAAAACATGAAAGTTGGCGACCTCCGCGGCGCCTTCATCCTGCGCGCTCCGATGAAAGACGATCCGATCATTATCGCCAGCATGACACGCATCACTCTTGTTGGATCCTGCATGCTGTTGATCACATTAACCGGCTTCTACTTCTTCAACCGCCGCCAGATCGAAAATCCTTTACGCAGCGCTATCGACAAGATCAAAGATGCTAGTTCCGGCACCGCCGAGTCGGCGGACAGCGTGGCCAGCATCAGTCAGCAAGTGGCCGACGGTGCGAGCACCCAGGCTGCCTCGCTCGAAGAGACCAGCGCCTCGCTCAACGAAGTGGCGAGCATGACCAAGCGCAATGCCGAGAATGCCGGTAACGCCAAAGGTCTGGCCGCGCAGGCCCGCACGGCCGCTGAGACCGGCACCGTGGATATGCAGGCTATGTCGACCGCGATGGAAGCTATCAAGACCTCCAGCGGTAACATCGCGAAAATCATCAAGACGATTGATGAAATCGCCTTCCAGACCAACTTGCTCGCCCTAAATGCCGCGGTTGAAGCGGCTCGTGCCGGTGAAGCCGGTGCCGGGTTTGCCGTGGTGGCCGACGAAGTGCGCAGTCTGGCGCAGCGTTCGGTGCATGCGGCTCGCGAAACGGCTGAGTCCATTGAAGATTCGATTCGCAAGAGCGAACATGGCGCCCAGTTGAACGAAAAAGTGGCGACGAGCTTGCAGGAAATCGTTAGCAAAGTTCGCCAGGTTGACGAACTCATCGCCGAGATCGCTCATGCGTCGAAGGAACAGGACGATGGCCTAGGCCAGATTTTGACGGCAGTGACGCAGATGGATGGAGTCACGCAGAAGAACGCGGCGCATTCAGAAGAGAGCGCGAGCGCTGCACAGGATTTGAAGTCCCACGCGACCGCTATGCATACGGCTTTGGTCGAATTGCAGGGCCTGATCGACAGTTCGCAGAAACTGGAGTGAGCCGTTCAAGCCCACTCGGGTGGGTTTTGAAGCTCGGGTTTCAGAATGCCGATGCACGGCAGGTTGCGGTAGCGTTCGGCAAAATCGAGGCCGTAACCGACGACAAAGCGATCTGGGATTTGAAAACCGACAAAGTCGGCCTCGAATTCGACTTCGCGCCGGCCGATCTTGTCGAGAAGCACGCACGTGCGCACGCTGGCGGGATTTTGTTTTTTGATGAGATCGACGACGAGTGAGAGCGTTTTGCCGGTATCCAGAATATCGTCGATCAGCAGCACATGGCGGTTAGTGATGTCCAGCGTGAGGCTGTGCAGGAGCTTGGGTTTGCCCACCGATTTGGTGTCGTTGCGGTAGCTGGAAATGCGCAGGCAATCGAGACGGACGGGGTTGGCGATCTGGCGTAAGAGGTCGGCGGTGAAAAAAATGGCGCCGTTGATAATCGAGACGGCGGTGATTTCTTCGTTGCCGTAGGCCGCAGAAATGTCGGCTCCGAGTTTTTTCAAACGACGTTTGATTGCGGTCTCGGTGACGAGGACAGCTTCGAGATCTTCGGCTTGGGCGGATGCAGGCTTCGCTTTGAGCATCGTGCAGTCGTTAAATAATCTGGATGGCGGAGGCAATAGCTTACGTTTGGCGCACATGGTTAATTCCTTTGACTTGGATGCCGGGTGGAATGTTTCTTCGCGGAGGTCCCTGTCCGCACGATGATTTCCATCCGGATTGAAAATTTAACTAAGAAGTTTGGCACTACGACTGCCTTGAGCGAACTCGATCTCAACATCGAGCCGGGGGAACTGTTTTTCCTTTTAGGGCCAAGCGGTTGCGGGAAAACCACCCTCCTGCGCAGTATCGCTGGTTTTAACATTCCGGAGAGCGGCAAAATTTTCTTTGGGCAAGATGACGTCACCCGTCTGGCTCCACATAAGCGGAACACCGGCATGATGTTTCAAAGTTACGCACTTTGGCCGCATATGTCCGTGGCACAGAATGTCGCGTTTGGCCTTGAGGAGCGCAAGGTGCCGAAGCCCGAAATCAAGGCCCGCGTCGCCGAAGCGCTCGCCTCGGTGCGCATGGAGGATTATGCCGAGCGCAAGCCCAACCAATTGTCAGGTGGTCAACAGCAACGCGTTGCCCTGGCTCGGGCGCTGGTGATCCGCCCGCGCTGTTTGCTGCTCGATGAACCGTTGTCGAATCTCGACGCGAAACTGCGGCTCGAAATGCGCGCGGAAATTCGCCGCGTGTGCAAGGAATTCAGGCTCACGACGGTTTATGTGACGCACGATCAGAAGGAGGCTTTGTCGATTTCAGATCGCATGGCGATTCTTGAGGCTGGCCGGGTTTTGCAGGTCGGCACGCCGCGCGAGGTTTATCGTCGGCCGACGCGGAAGACGGTGGCGAATTTTATTGGCGAGACCGATTTCATCACCGGCACGGTTCGTGGTATCGAAGGCGATCGCGCAGTCGTCGAGACAGCGATCGGTCGGTTTGATGGATTCCTGGGTGATCCGAAGGCCAAGCCGGCCGTGGGTGCTGTAGTGACACTTTCAATACGACCTGAATGCTGGAAACTCGGCCGCCAGACGGGTGGGCAAAACTCGATCGTCGGCAAGATTGGCGAAGCAATCTATATGGGCGAGGTTGCGCAGTACGATTTTATCGCGAGCGCTGACGGTTCTTCGCTGAAGATCTACGAGCTGAACCCGCGTTTTCTCGGCACTTCGGCGGGCATGGAACTCTATGCGATGGTTGATCCCGACGATGTCGTGGTGTTGGTCGACTGAACGCGCGATTTGATCCGCCATGTTTAAGCGTTCGCTCATCCTGCTCGCTCTGGTGTTGACGGTCGCGTTGCCGTTTATTCTACGTCCGAAACAAACGGCGCTGGAGCATGCAGATGAAACGCTTGTCATCATCACTCCGCACAATGAGGCGTTGCGCTCAGAGTTTGGACGGGGATTTCGCGATTGGTACAAGGTGAAAACCGGCAAGATCGTGAATGTGGATTGGCGTGTGATTGGCGGTACGAATGAGATCGCCCGGTTTCTTGAAGGCGAATACGACGCGGCGTTTCAGCTGCATTGGACGCGTGATCTCCGTCGTGTTTGGAGTGCGGAGATTCAGGCGGGTTATAAGAATTCCCGGTTGGCGGTGGATGCAGTTATCGAGGCGAAAGAGGCGCGGCAGGCATTTTTGGATTCCGATGTGAGCTGTGGCCTCGATCTGTTTTTCGGTGGTGGTACGCCTGATTTTATCAAGCAGGCGCAGGCGGGGAGGCTGGTGAACAGCGGTATTCTCGAGCGGCATCCTGATTGGTTCGGCGACGAAGCGATTCCGTTGGAGTTTTCCGGCGAACGTTACTGGGATCCGCGCGGTTTGTGGGTGGGCGCGGTCCTGAGTAACTACGGAATTGTGTTGAATCTCGATTCGCTCAAGCGGCTTGGTGTATCCGAAAACTTGCGACAATGGGAGGATCTGGCTAATCCGCTTCTGATCGGCGAGATCGCGCTGGCTGATCCCATGAAAAGCAGTTCTATCGGCAAGGCTTTTGAAAACATCATCCAGCAGCAAATGCAGAAGCGCCTGTTGGCCTTGCGCGCGGAAAATCCCTCGGCGGACGCTGAGCAAATCGAGTCCCAGGCGGTGCGCGAAGGTTGGATCGGCGGTCTGCGGCTCATGCAGTTGATCGGGGCCAATTCGCGTTATTTCACCGATACATCGCAAAAGCCGCCGATCGATGTTGCGCAGGGCAATTCAGCCGCAGGCATCTGCATTGATTTTTATGGGCGGCAGCAGGATGAAGCGGTGCAGCGGCGTGCCGAAAAACAACGCCTGACCTTTGTCACGCCGGTCGGCGGGACGGTAAATTCGGTTGATCCGATCGCTTTG
>JAYTWC010000605.1:0-3445 GCA_043743635.1 Verrucomicrobiota bacterium
CGTCCCTGCGTCTTACTTTCTGCTAGGTTGTATGTTCTTTTTGGTGTTTTTCATCGTTTGTAGTTTAAAAGTCGGCAAGGGCGCGGCGCCATGAGCTCCGCGCCCTTTCTGTTTTTGGACGCTTGCCCAACACCGCCGTTTGGGTCTTCACTAGTAGCCTTTTCTCCATGCCCGACTTCCGCGCCTTTTGCTCCCTCACCGAACGCGAACCCGCCCAAATCCGCCTCGACGGTGACGAATCTCACCACCTCGTGACCGTCAACCGCGCTCGCAAAGGCGACACCGTCGTAGCCTTCGACGGCAAAGGCGGCGAATGGATCTGCGAACTCGCCGAAGAATCGAAAAACGCCGCCGTGCTCAAAGTGCGTTTTACCCAAAAGATCAAACCTCTCGCCTACGAAATCACCCTCGGCCAGGCATTGCCCAAAGGTCCATGCATGGACGCCATCGTGCGCAAAGCCACCGAGATCGGCGCCGCCCGCATCGTTCCCCTACAAAGCGAACGCACCCAAGTTCACCTCGACGACGATCGTCAGGACAAAAAGATCGAAAAATGGCAGACCGCCGCGCTCGAAGCCGCCAAACAATGTGGCAACGCGTGGCTGCCCGAAGTGTTGCCCGTGCAAAATGCCAACGCCTTCATCGAAGGCAGTCGCGGCTACGATTTAAAGTTGATCGCCAGCCTCCAACCCGGCGCCAAGTCACTCAAGTCGGTACTTTCTGGATACAAAACGATCAATAACAAATCGCCAAAAAAGGTTCTCTGGCTGATCGGACCTGAAGGCGATTTCACGCCGGCCGAGCTAAGTGCCGCCAAAAGCGCCGGCTTCGAGCCGATCACGCTCGGCCCGCTCGTGCTCCGCTGCGAAACCGCCGCCGTGTATGCACTCAGTGTGCTGAGCTACGAGTTGGGCAATCCGAGCTGAGCCAACTCACGCCTTTCCAGCGGTAGGGCGCGTTATCCTTAACGCGCCGGAGCGACGCAATTGCCGAATAGACGTCAATCGCCAAGCCACCCTCAATGCGGCGGATTAAGGATAATCCGCACTACCGGCATAAGCCAAGTTAACCATCACCACACCAGCAGACCGCTGGCAAAAGTCAGCCCAGCGCCGACGCTGCAGAAGATGATCTTGTCGCCAGAAGCAAAAATACCTTCTTCTGCGGCCCAGCCAAGGGCCATCGACACACTCGCTGCCGAGGTGTTGCCGTACTTGCCGATCGTGACGACGAAGCGTTCGTAGGGAATTCCCACGCGTTTGCTGACCGCGCGCAAGATGCGTTCGTTGGCCTGATGCGGCACGATCCACGCAACTTCGGCCGCCTTCAGGTTATGGCGCGCAAGCGTGGCCTCGATCTGATTGGCAAAAGCAACCACGGCGTGCTTGAACACTGCCGAACCATTCATTTGCAGGTAAAAATCGGCGCGATCATGCCCTTCGGGATGCGGAAGCGGGCGGGCCGCTCCACCACCGCGACGTTGGATCGCCTCAAACTGATCGGCATCGCCAGAAAGCTTCATGCGTCCGAGCCGGTGCCCACCCGCGCAATCCGTCAACACCGCCGCGCCCGCGCCGTCGCCAAAAAGAAACGCCGTGGCGTGGTCCTTGGGATTGGTTATGCGGGAAAGGAGTTCGGCCGTGACGACGAGTAATTTTTTTGCCGTGCCCGAACGAATAAACGAGCGGCCCACCTCAAGTGCATAGAGCCAGCCGGCACAGGCGGCATTGAGATCAAAAGCGAGGGCATGCGGCACGCCGAGCTGTTTCGCGAGAGCGCTCGCCATCGAGGGCACGGGCTGATCGGGAATCAGAGTCGCCATGATAACGCCGTCGATTTCCTTCACGTCGACCTTCGCCTGCGCGAGTGCGTGCTGCACCGCGGTGACGGCAAGACTCGTGGCGCTTTCACCCTCGCCCGCATAACGGCGTTCACGAATGCCAGTCAGTTTGATGACCTCGGCCTCGGTCATGTCGGGAAATTCTTTCAGGATTTCGCTGTTTGATCGAATGCCCGCCGGAATCGCATAACCAACACCAGCGATACAAACCGTCTCCGCCGAATGAGGGTTGAAGCCTGCAATCTGGGTGCCGGTTGTCGTGGCAACTATTTTTGAAGCCGTGCCGCGTTTCTCAACGTAACGCTCGACATCGTCACCCGAAACACGTCCGCCGGGACCCGTCGCTTCGATATCGGTGATGGTCGTTGGATCAAGACCGGCTTCAGTCGCCAGCTTGCTCGCACGCGGCGTCCATTGGATGCCTGCAGGTTTGGCAACGGCTACCACCGGAGCGACAGCAGCAACCGATACAGAAGTCGCAGGCAACGCAGCACGCGTGTCAGCACCGGCAGGCTTGGTGCCCGGCGCATGAACAACACCACCCACAACTTTCGCTTCCAAATGCCGCAGCGACTGGTCAGTCGTCGCGATCTTGAAAAAAGGCGCTCCGGAAGACAGGATATCACCCGCGCGGCCAATGATTTCTTTTACCGTGCCGTCACAAGGTGATTCGAACTCAAAAACCGATTTGTCGCTCTCAAGCTCGGCGAGTTTCTGGCCTTTGGCCACAGCGGTACCTGACGTCACAACGATATCAATGACGGTGAGTTCGCTAACGGTGGCACCCATCGAAGGTACCGGCACATCAATAAGAAAAGTTTCCATCAGAAAAGATAACGAGAACGAAGCTTTAGGACTGTCGGCGGTGTGGTCAATGACACTTGCCGAGGCTGAAAATACTGCAACAAACAGAAAAGTGGGAGGCCAAAACCCAAAGGTGCAACCAGGCCCGCGTCAACTCCTCGCCGCGCACCAAATTGCCAGACACTTTTCGAGCAAAGCAGGCAACTCACCAAGCGGAATCATATTGGGACCATCGCTGATCGCTTCGGCCGGATTCGGGTGCGTCTCGATAAAGAGCCCGTCGGCACCCGCGGCGAGCGCCGCCTTGGCAAGCGGCGGAACAAATTCGCGCTGTCCGCCGCTCTTGCCACCCGCCGCGCCGGGCAACTGAACGCTGTGGGTAGCGTCGAAAATCGTGGGGAAGCCGTTCGCTTTCATGATGGCGAACGAACGCATATCGACAACCAGGTTCTGATAACCAAACGTAGTCCCGCGCTCAGTTTGCCAGATTTCAGCCGCGTGGCCTTCGCGCAGTTTATTGGTCACAAAAACCATTTCCTGAGGCGAAAGAAACTGGCCTTTCTTCACATTCACGATGCGTCCACTCGCCGCAGCCGCCAGCAAGAGATCGGTTTGCCGACAAAGAAATGCCGGAATCTGCAACACATCGCACACCGCAGCAACCGGCGCGACCTGAGCGATTTCATGAACATCCGTCAGCACAGGAAAACCGTAGTCCTGTTTGATCAACGCGAGCAGTTTCAGCCCTTCATCAATGCCCGTACCGCGAGGACCGGACGCTGACGTGCGGTTAGCTTTATC
>JAYTWC010000606.1:0-2114 GCA_043743635.1 Verrucomicrobiota bacterium
GTCAACTCCATCCGCCACCTCGTCGCCAACGCCGTGCAAGGCCTCCAACCCGATCAAGTCGCTGTCGTTGACCAACGCGGCCACGTATTGTCGGAGGAACTACGCCAGGACCCGACCCTCGGCACCGCCTCCAGTCAGATGCGCTACCGCCAGCAGGTGGAAGACTATTTCGCCAAGAAAATCGAAACCATGCTCGTGCCTGTTGTCGGCAATAACAACGCCATCGTCCGCGTCTCCGCCGAGATCGAGACCGAGGCCACCACGCTCATGCAGGAAAAGTACGATCCTGAGGGTCAAGTCGTGCGCAGTCAGACTGTGACCGAGGATGTTTCCAGTTCAACCGAGTCCAAGGCCGGTGGTGCCGTGGGCGTTTCCGCCAACACTCCGAATGCGCCCGGCGACAAAGCTCCCACCGCTCCAAGCGGCGAGCAGCGCCCCAGCGCGGTGACCGATACAAATCGGAAAAACCGCACCACGTCCTATGAAATTGGTCGTGTTGTAACCAATGTTTCCCGCCAACCTGGAACGGTTAAAAATCTTACAGCCTCCGTATTTATCGCTGAACGCGGTGTCGGCGCCGATGGCAAACCCCTCAAGCGCACCGCCGAGGAAATGCAGGCCCTTCGCCAAATTGTGATCAACGCACTGGGTCTTCACGCCAGTGCCGGTCAGTCCGTGGATTCACTCGTTTCGCTCCAAGAAACCGCCTTCCAGGTCGAGCCAATCAACCAGCAGATCCAAAAAATCCAGTCTGAAACCCGCGTTCAGGGCTGGATTGAAACCGCCAGCCGTTACATCGCCATCGGCGTCGCTTCGTTGGTGCTCCTCGTGTTCTGGCGCATGTTGAAGAAGCAGAAGCTCGAGTCTGTCCCCATGGAACTCTTAGCCGAACCGCCGGATGCCACCAAGCGCGCGCTTCAGACCAATGGCATGCTCTCGCCTGAACTGCTCAATGAGCTGATTCGTCAGAAGCCCGCCAACATCGGCACCGCGCTTCGTGATTGGGTTGCGGTGAAGAAAAACTGATTGCCAGACACAATTTAAAACGTCGCACCGATGATCGATCCCGATTTTAGCAAACTGAGCCGCCAGCAGAAGCTCGCCCTATTCCTGATCGTACTTGGTCCGGAATCTGCCGCCGAGGTGCTGCGTCACTTCGATGATGCAGAAATCGAACTTCTTTGCCGTGAAATGGCACAGTACGGCATGGTCTCCGATACCACGCGGGTAAAGGTGCTCGAAGAATTCTCTCCGCTCGTGGGCGAAAGCATCAGCGCAACGCTTGGCGGTCTCGACTATGCTCGGCGCACGTTGGAAATCGCCCGCGGCGATTATAAAGCCGGCACGATTATCGGGCGTCTAGGACCTGCTGGTTCGGCTGTCGAGGTGATCAAAGATATTTCAGAAATGGAAGGTCGTCAGATCTACAACCTGATTAAGAACGAACAACCACAGACTATTTCCTTCGTGCTCTCTTACCTCGAAGGAGCGAAGGCTGCGGAAATTTTTGCCCTATTGAGCCCCGATCTTCGTGACGAAGTGGTTGAACGTCTTGGCACGATTGATTCCACGTCGCTTGATCTTGTCGGCAAAATTGTCCGCAACCTCGGCAAACATTTTGATAACAAAGTACGGCCGACCTATCATCGCTCAGGCGGTGTACGCGTCGTTGCCGATCTTCTCAACGGCATCGACAAAGAAATGTCGAAGAGCCTGCTCGTTCGTCTCGAGGAGCGCAATGCGCAGCTCGGTGCCGCGATCCGCAAGAAGATGTTCAGCTTCGAAGATCTCAGCCGTCTGGCCTCCGCCGATCTCCAGCGCGTTTTGCGCGAAGTGGATTCTGCCAACCTCGCCGTTTCGATGAAGTCCGCAACCGAACCGTTGAAGGAAAAAATCTACCAATCGATCTCGAAGCGCGCGGCCGAAAGTCTGCGCGACGAAATCGGCATGCTCGGCCCGGTGCGTTTGAAAGATGTCGAAGTTGCGCAGGACGCCATCATTCAGGTTGTCCGCCGCCTCGAGGAAGAAGGCTCCATCTCGCTCGATTCCGGAAACGATGGCGCCGTCGTTGCCTAAACAATCGCCCTCTCAAATGACCTCCCACAATAAACTCA
>JAYTWC010000607.1:0-2789 GCA_043743635.1 Verrucomicrobiota bacterium
GACCTTCAGAAACCCTCCTATTTCGCCTACCAATTTCTCAATCGCTTGGGTGACGTCGAACTGAACAGTGAAGATCCCGCCGCCATCGTCTGCCGCGACAACGGTGGCGGAGTCCAGGCACTCTTCTGGGATTTTACCATTACCCACCCAGGCCCATCCATCATCAATCAGGAATACTTCAAGGCCGATCATCCCGCCAAAGACAAAGGCTCGGTCGAACTTCGGCTTTCAAAATTACCCAAGGGCACCTACCGCCTGCTCGGCACCAAGGTCGGCTACCGCGCCAACGATGTGCAAGCGGCCTGGCGCGACCTCGGCTCGCCCGCCCAGCTGACCCGTACCCAGGTCGAAACGTTGCGCAAAGCGTCCTCCGGCGATCCTTGTCTCAACGAACAGGTTCAGGTGAATGCCGACGGCGTTTTCAACCGACGGTTCGAAATGCGTGAGAACGATGTCTGGCTGGTCGAACTACGCCCGGTACGATAGCGCCATCGAACGGCTGCCGCTTTTCCGCCGTGCACTCAACAGCTTAAACTGCTGCACTCTGCGCCATGAATGCAGCCCTTCTTCGCTCGAACCCGGCCGCCGAGTTTTTCACGCCCGAACTTTGCTTCATTAACGAACTTTCAAACAGCTCCAACGACCCCGAGCTTTCCATCGCCCGAGCACGCGTCGCTGCAGGGGTCACCACACGCTGGCATCGGTTGAAGGGCACCACCGAACGTTACGTCATCCTCGAAGGCCAAGGCCGCGTCGAGGTCGACGACTCGCCGCCACAGGAAGTCGGTCCGGGCGATGTTGTGCTCATTCCACCGCTTTGCCGTCAGCGAATCACCAATCTCGGCAACCACGATCTCGTCTTCCTAGCCCTTTGTACGCCGCGCTTCCGACCCGAAGCTTACGAAGACCTCGAAGACCAAACTAAATAACAGCGCCACACCTTATGAAAACCCGTTCACTGCTTCTTCTCGCTAGCGCGCTGGCTTCATTCGCTGTGGCCCAAAACACCACCACCAACGCTGCGCCGGCGACCTCGACCGACCCAATCACAACCGCCACAATTACGCTTCCCTTGGCTGATGCGACGCTGATTAAACCTTTTGCGCTGCATGACGGTGTTCTTTCCCAACCAGAAAGAACCGATCTCAAGGACGGCGGCCGGGCCGTCTTCAACTTCAAGATCATCACAGCCGGCGACTATCTCGTGCGAGCCTCGGTCAATGCACCCGGCGAAGATAAAAACTCGTTTTTCGTGAACATCGACGCTCCTCCGGAAGATCCGGCGATGGTTTGGGACTTCGATATTACCAACGGCTTTGCCGAACGCACGGTCAGCTGGCGCGGCAACGGCGATATCGACTGGAGTGAATTTTCTCCGAAACTTTTTAACCTCTCCACTGGCAACCACCAACTTATCCTCGTTGGCCGTGAGCCCGCTCAACTGAAAAACCTGAGCCTTGTTCGCTGGACCGCGCCCAATGAGGGAACCATTGAAGCGATCCAACAGCGCTATGACGAAGCCGACATGACCTACGCCCGCGAAGTGCGGAAGCTGCCTGATACACCCGAGGGCGAGAAGAGCGCCCAAGCCCTTGGCAAAAACCGCTACGACAGCCACGCGGAACAATTCATGGCCGCAGTCAGACTGGCCGCCGCCCATCCCAATTCGCCCACCGGTTTTAGTGCTTTGGAATGGGTTATTAAAAAGCCGCATTCCGAGTACACTCCTGCCGGTCCGGCTGCAATCAAGCTCATGGCTCAACAATATGCAGCCGATTCAGATATTGGTCCTGCCCTCGCTTCGCTTGTTTATTATCCGCATTATCCCGAAGAAGAAATTTTTCAACCGACCCTCACCTTGCTCAACGCCGTGTTGGCCAAAAACACCGATCATACGGCCCTCGGGCACGCCACGCTTGGTCTGGCCTATGTAACCAAAAGCAAATTTCAGAATGCAGAAGCACGCGGCACCAACCAAGCCGAACTTTCCCTCGTCGCCAAGGAAACAGAAATGGCTTTTGAACACGTGCTGAACGAGTTCGGCGACTGCCCCGATCTGCACGCCATGACGACCAGCTCACTTAAGCGCACGCTGGGCCAAAAAGCGGAAAGCGAACTACGAGAAATCCGCCAACTCAGCATCGGCAAACTCGCTCCAGACATCGAAGGCGAAGACACCGACGGCTTGAAAATGAAGCTCAGCGATTCCCGCGGAAAAGTGGTGTTGCTCGTATTCTGGGCCTCGTGGTGCGGCCCCTGCATGCAATGCGTGCCCCACGAAAAGGAACTGGTCGAAAGGTTCAAAAATCGTCCCTTCGTCTTGATCGGCGTTAACGGCGACGACACCCAACGCGACGCGGCAAAAGCCGTGAAGAAAAACGAAATCCCCTGGCGTTCCTTTTGGAATGGCGCCAAAGGCCCCGGCAACTCGATCGCGAGCGAATGGAACGTACGCGGCTGGCCCACCCTTTACGTCATCGATCCCAACGGCATAATTCGCGAAAAATACCGCCGCGGCCTAGAACTCGATGCACCGCTGGAAAAACTCGTGGCCGAAGCCGAAAAATCGACGCAATAACTACTGCATCCACTCAAATATTTCGTGATCTCGACTGAACTCGCAAGCGCATCGCGATGGACGACACGGGGGCGAAACCATACGTCCCTTCCGCGCCTGAAACACGGCGGCTCCTCAAGGGAGTTGGTCGATTTCCTCACGATGCGTCTCACAGTACGCGTGCCCATTTTCGGTGAGAAATACCACGCCTTTCTTTACACCGATCCCCACC
>JAYTWC010000608.1:0-3535 GCA_043743635.1 Verrucomicrobiota bacterium
AGCGGGAGAACAACGAAGAATTCGCAGCCTCGTTCGGGGAGGTTTTTTGCGGCGATGGTACCTTGGTGGGCTTCGACGATGCGGCGACAAATTGCCAGCCCAAGTCCGGTGCTTTTTTCGCCGGCGGTGGATTGCACGGAGAGTGTACTGAAGTCTTTGAAGAGTTTTGAGCGTTCGGCTTCCGGGATGCCGGGGCCTTGGTCGCGAACGGCGATGGTGAGTGTTTCGTTTTCCTTGCGAACACTGGCGATGATCGTCGAGCCGAGGGGGGAATATTTGATCGCGTTGCCGAGGAGGTTGTCGATGACCTGTCTAATTTTTGCAGCGTCGACGACGGCTATGATGGGCGGACCGACGGGCTCGAATTGGATGACGGTGTTTTTAGGTGCGGCGGTTATCTGGTTAAGGTGAACGGATTTTGCGATGAGATCGGTCAGGTCGGTAGGAGCTGGCGCAAGTTTGAGCTGGCCGGCTTCGATGACCGCCACGTCGAGGAGTTCGTTGACCAAGTTGAGCATATGGGAGCTCGTGTCGCGAAACATCGTAATGACTTCAGCTTGTTCTGGATTGAGGGGGCCCATGGCACCTTCGTGGAGAAGTCCGGCCATGCCACGGATGGTGGCGAGGGGGTTGCGAAGGTCGTGCGCCGCCATGCCCAAGAGTTGGTTTTTGAGCGTCAGGGTTTGACCGAGTTGACGGATGAGCAGGCGGTTGGCGAGGTGGGTGCGGATGCGGGCAATGGCTTCGCGTTCAGAAATAGGTTTTGTGAGGTAGTCGACACCGCCGGCGGCAAAACCGGCAAGGATGTCTTCCGGGGTATTTCGTGCGGTAACGAAGATGACCGGTGGGCAATCCGTTTTGTGGAGTTTCTGAATTTCGCGGCAGGTGGCGAAGCCGTCGATGCCGGGCAGATGGACGTCGAGTACGATCAAGTCGGGTTTAAAGGATCCGCATTTTTCGATGGCGATTTCCCCTGATTCGGCTTCATCGATGATATACCCTTCCGATGAAAGTTGTCCGGCGAGCACGATGGCGTTGACTGGATCGTCGTCGACGATGAGTACGCGGCTGCCTTGGAGTTTGATCGAAGGAGAGAGAGGCATGGGGCGTGGCGTCAGAACGGTCGTTGATCAGGGCGGATTGCCTTGTTTCGCGCCTTTTGTTGGATTTCGGAAGCTGATCAGCATCGTTCAAGATGTGCTTCGGCTCAAATGGGGTAGAATTGAGCTATTCCCATGGAGAGGAGATGATTTCGTTTTTTGGAGTTTATCGGGGAATGTCTTCTGAGAACCCTTTAGCTGTTGGGCAGTTGTACCGATTAAAAAGGATTGCCCTCATATTCTGACAATCGAGCCAGTGGACCGGCGACAGAAGTGCCGGGCGTGAAGTCACGGGAAGACGCCCCGTGGAGACGCGTTTTTTGGAATATTCTTCCGCTCATTATTCTCTTTGTAGGGCTGGGATTGAGTGGATTGCTGTATCTGTTTTTACGTGCGGAAAGTATTCGGGCTGACCTAAAGCATTTTGAGCATTTGACCCGGTCAGCGGAATTGAGCATCGAGCAGGGAGTCGGGATGTGTTCCAACGCATTGCGGGCGGGTAAGGCGTATTTTGATGCCACGCCTTCGATGACGCGGGGAAGCTGGAAGGCTTTTGCCTCAACGCAGGATATGCCTGGCCGATATCCGGGGGTTCGGGGTTTAGGGGTGGTATTTGTAGTTGAGCCCGACAAGGTTTCTGAATTTGAGGCGAGCATCAGGGCTGACGGGCGTTCGGATTTTGCGGTTCGCGAAGCCCCAGGTTTGGCACCGGCGAAGGCCGGACATGGGGCAGATTATCCGAAGTATGTTATAACTTATATGGAGCCAGAGCTCGCAAGTGATGCCTCAATTTTCGGTTTCAATTTTGCGAGCGAAACCCAGCGATGCGAGGTCATGGAAAAGGCGCGTGATGCAGGAGACGCCGTGCTTTCGGGACTATTTTTTCTATTAACCGATAATGAGAGGCGCTCGGCTTTTGCGTTATTTGAACCATTTTATTTTGCAGGGATGCCGGTGACGACAGTCGAGCAGCGTAAGCACGCGATTCGTGGTTGGATTTATGCGCGTTTGGTGATGAAGGATTTTCTCGGTTCAATTTTGTCGGGAGTGGAATATAGGGAGTTGGAGTTGTGTTTTTATTCCGGCGACACCTCGTCGGTGGAGAATCTGGTTTTTGCTTCTCATCGTGAACATGTGGAAAAATTGGATTTTGAGCGCTGTGTGAAACTGAATCTTGCCAAGCGCGATTTTACCTTGGGATGGACGCGTAGTCCTAAATTTGTGTCCTCAGCGACATCGGCTCCCCTGTGGGCGTGTGTGTTTTCCGGGGCAGTTTCGGTTTTCTTGGCTGCCTTGGTGGCCGGCTTGCTTTCTTCGAAAAGACAGACGGTGGAGAAATTAGCCCGACAGGATGCCGAACTGGCTTATCAGAAATTTGCCCTGGACCAACACGCGATCGTGGCGACCACCGATGCCGCTGGCACAATCATGTATGCGAACGACCGGTTTTGTTTGGTTAGCGGATATTCTCGCGAGGAATTGGTCGGAAAGAATCACCGGATCCTCAAGTCTGATATTCATCCGCCGGAGTTTTTTCAGCAGCTTTATGCGACCGTAACCAAAGGTAAGGTTTGGCATGGTGAGATCTGCAACCGAAACAAGAATGGCGCGCTTTGTTGGATGTCCGCCACGATCGTGCCATTTCTTGGCGCCAATGGTCGACCGGAGCGTTATGTTGCAATTCGTAGCGACATCACTGCGTTGAAGAACGCGCAAGAGCAGATCCGGCAGACGCAAGATCGGCTCACTTCAATTTTCAATGCGTTGGACGAAGGTCTTTTGTTGCAGGAAAATCCGACGAAAATCCTGGAGTCGAACGCTTCTGCCGAACGGATTCTTGGCTTGAATCGGGACCAGCTTCTTGGCCGGGAGTCGATGCCTTCCTGGTGGCAGATAGTTGATCAGGAAGGGCAGGTTTTGTCGGCTGAAACGAGACCCGTCGCAATCACCTTCAATACGGGAATACCGATCCGTGGAGTCGTTCTCGGGGTTAAAAAACAGAATGGTTCGGTCACATGGATTTCGGTGAATAACGAGCCGATTCGCGACGGCGCTGGCGTGGTGCGTGCGGTGGTCAGCAGTTTTGTCGATATCACCGAGCAGCGGTGGGCAGAAAAGGCGTTGCATGAGGCCGCCCAGCGCGTGCACCTGGCGGCGGCGATCGCTGAAATCGGAATTTGGGACTGGGATTTGGTTTCGAACCGTGTGTTGGCTGATGACCGCATTTTCGAGATTTATGGTTTGGCTCGCACTGCGGATGGATACCTTCCGTCGGAATTTTGGAACACGGTTATGTTGCCGGAAGACCTGCCCTCGCAACAACTGCACCTGTTGCAGACGATTGAGTCGGCGGGCCAGAGCCGACGGCATTTCCGAATTCGTCGACTCAACGACGGATCCCTCCGTTACATCGAGTCGCAGGAACAGGTGCAGAC
>JAYTWC010000609.1:0-3634 GCA_043743635.1 Verrucomicrobiota bacterium
CGGCTACGTCGGTAAGCAAAAAGCAGCAGCCATCATCCTTGAGGGACTGAAGCGCCTGGAATACCGTGGCTACGATTCGTCCGGGGTCGCCGTATTACAAGGCAGCCGAATCGACGTCGCCAAAAAGGTCGGCCGCGTGGATAACCTGTCAAAAGAGGTCGCTCGCCACAACTTCACTGGCACCACCGGCATCGGCCACACCCGCTGGGCCACTCACGGTGGCGTGACGGACGCCAACGCCCACCCGCATGTCAGCAGCGACGGCAAGTTCGCGATCATCCACAACGGCGTGATCGAAAACTACAACAGCATCAAAAAATTCCTTCTCACCAAGGGTTATACATTCGCCTCCGAAACCGACACCGAGGCCCTCGTCAACCTGATTGCCTATCACCACGCAAAAGAAACAGAAGCTACCGACAAAAACCGCTTCCTCGAATCCGTCCGCCGGACCCTCATGCACGTCGAGGGCACCTACGGCATCGTTGTCCTCAACGTCGATCGTCCCGGCGAAATGGTCGCCGCCCGTAAAGCGTCGCCGCTCATTCTCGGCGTGGGTGACGGCGAATACATCATCGCCTCTGATGTCTCGGCCCTCGTCAGCCGCACGCAAAACGTCGTTTACCTTCGCGATGGCGAACTGCTCCATATCACGCCAACGAATTTCTCCATCATCACGCAGACCGACGAAGATGTTTCCCCCATCGTCAACCGCGTGACGTGGGACATCGAAGCTGCCGAACTCGGCAATTATGCGCACTTCATGGAAAAAGAAATTTTCGAGCAGCCCGCCGCGCTCGAAAACTCCATGCGCGGTCGTTTCTCCGAAGACGCCAGCACGGCCCAATTCGGTGGTCTCAACATCACGCCCGTCGAATTCCGCCAGATCGATCGACTCTCGCTCATCGGTTGCGGCACGGCCTGGCACGCCTGTCTTGTGACCGAGCACTTGGTTGAGCGTTTCGCCCGCATCCCGGTCGAAGTCGATTACGCCTCGGAATTTCGCTATCGCAACACGCCCGTCGGCGGCAATCCGCTCTTCTTCGTCATCAGTCAATCCGGCGAAACGATCGACACGCTCGGCGCTCTTCGCGAAGCCAAACGCAAAGGCTACAAAGCTCTCGCGATTAACAACACCGTTGGCTCCAGCATCGCGCGCGAAGCCGACGGCGGCATCTACCAACACGTCGGCCCGGAAATCGGCGTCGCTTCAACGAAGGCATTTACCTCTCAGCTCTTGATCGGCTCGATGATCGCGCTTTACCTCGCCCGCATGCGCGACATGAGTTTTACCGATGGCGTTGAGTACGTCAAAGCCCTCAAAGGCGCTCCCGATCTCGTACGCAAAACCCTCGAGCAGGCTCCGCACATCAAGGAAATCGCCAAACGCTACTCGAAGTATAACGACATGCTCTTCCTAGGGCGTCTTTCTCTCTTCCCGGTAGCCCTCGAAGGCGCGCTGAAGTTGAAGGAGATTTCCTACATTCACGCCGAAGGTTATCCCGCCGCCGAGATGAAACACGGCCCGATCGCCCTGATCAGCGAAGATTGCCCGTCCCTGTTTTTCGCGCCCAAAGGCGAAATCTTCAACAAACTCGTCTCCTCGATTCAGGAAATCAAAGCCCGCAAGGGGAAAACCATCGTCATCACGACCGAAGGTTGCGAATTCCCAGCCGGCCTCGTCGACGAAATCATTACGATTCCCGATTGCCACGAAGCCGTGTTGCCCATTGTCGCAACTATACCGGTCCAATTGTTGAGTTACTATATGGCTGTCGAACGTGGTTGTGATGTGGACAAACCCCGCAATCTCGCCAAATCGGTGACGGTCGAGTAACGACTCGGCCGCAACCATGAATATCTTTCCTTCACGCGACGCCTTTCTCCGCCTCTGCGAGCAAGGAAACGTCATACCGGTTTACACCGATCTGATGGCCGACTTCGAGACGCCCGTCTCGGCCTACGCCAAGCTGAAGGAAAGCGGCCCGTCGTACCTGCTCGAATCCGTCGAAGGCGGCGAAAACCTCTCGCGCTACAGCTTCATCGGCTGCCGCCCGCGCAAGATTTTCGCCTGCGGCCCGCAGACCACCGAGATCCGCCAGCCGAACCAGTCTACACAGACAATTCCGACTCCGACCGATCCGCTCACGCTGATCGAGGCCGAGATGAAGCCGCACAAACCGGTGAGCATTCCCGGCCTGCCGCGTTTCATCGGTGGCGCCGTCGGTTTCATCGGCTACGAATACGTCACGCGCATCGAACCTACCGTTCCCGCCGCGAAAAAAGACGAACTCGGCCTTCCCCTGATCTATTTCATGATCACGGATTCGATCCTGATTTTCGACCGCGCCAAACAAACCCTGCGCCTTTGCGTCAACGCCCACGTCCGCGACAACCCGTCCGCCGCCTACGATGCCGCTGTCGCCGAACTCCAGCATCTCTTCGGTCTTCTGCGTAAACCCAGCGAACTCGCACCCGCACCGCTCATCGACCCAGGCAAAGTCGCTGTCCCCCCAGGAAATTTTACCCAACCCGCCTTCGAAGCAACCGTCGAGAGCACCAAAGAATATATTCGCTCGGGCGACATCATTCAGGTCGTCCCGTCGCAACGCTTCACCCGCGTTTTCACCAAGACTCCGCTCGATCTCTACCGCGCCCTTCGCACCGTCAATCCGTCGCCGTACATGTTCATCCTCGACACCGGCGATTACGCGATCGTCGGTGCCTCGCCTGAAGTTCACGTTCGCCTAACCGACGGCTTGGTGGAAATTCGCCCCATCGCCGGCACCCGCAAACGCGGTGTGACTCACGCCGACGACCTCGCCCTCGAAAAAGAACTCCTCGCCGACCAGAAAGAACTCGCCGAACACCTGATGCTCGTCGATCTCGCGCGCAATGACGTCGGCCGCGTCTGCAAGTTTGGCTCCGTCACCGTGCCCGAAATGATGATCATCGAGCGCTACTCGCACGTGATGCACATCGTTTCCCAAGTCGAAGGCCAGATCACGCCTGACAAAACCGCTTACGATCTGATGCGCGCCACCTTCCCCGCCGGAACCGTTTCAGGCGCCCCAAAAATTCGCGCCATGCAGATCATCGCCGAAAAAGAACCATCGCAACGCGGCTGTTATGCCGGCGCTCTCGGCTACTTCGGCTACGACGGCAACCTCGACTCCTGCATTATGTTGCGCACGTCGCTGCTGAAGGATGGCAAAATCCATATTCAGGCCGGCGCAGGCATCGTCGCCGATTCTGATCCCGCCTCAGAATACCAGGAAACGGTCAATAAAGCCTCGGCCCTCTTCAAAGCCGTCGCCATCGCCGAACAGTTTGCCTGAGCAAGCGGTTACGACCGCTCTCGGCTAAAGTTACCCGATAACAGGGCACTTTCATGTCCGCTATTCATGTTTCTACGGCCTGTAATGTCGCTGCATGCAGCCATCTAATACCATAGATTAGATCTATTTTCACGTCGCCCATTGACAACGGTAGCCGTACTACTCTGGAACGATACCTAACGTGTCCGAACAGGTCACATAAAGGACACTCCGGTTTCATTCAGCGCAGCACGCAGTGGTAACACTCAACAAGGAAAGCAGCCATGGTAACGCAGACGAAATCACATCGTAAGCAC
>JAYTWC010000610.1:0-1818 GCA_043743635.1 Verrucomicrobiota bacterium
ATTGGCGAAACTGATTTCGTGGTTAACGTACCCGCAATGAACCACTGGCTCGTAAAATCGGAACCCGAGGCTTACGCGTGGGAAACTCTCCTGCGCGAAAAGAAAACGTCTTGGACGGGCGTGCGAAATTATGCCGCCCGCAATCACCTGCGCTCAATGCGCAAGGGTGATCAGGTGTTGTTCTATGCGAGCGTCACGACCAAGGCGGTGCTCGGCGTGGCCGAAGTGACGAAAGAAGCGTTCGCAGACGCCACCGCTAAAGAGGGCGATTGGTCGGCGGTCGAACTCAAGGCCATTCGCAGTCTGCCCCAGCCAGTGACTCTAGTGCAGATCAAGGCCGAAAAATTACTCTCGTCCATCATGCTGGTTCGGCAGGGACGTTTGTCGGTGATGCCGCTCAAACCTGAAGAGTTCGAAGCAATTCTCAATATTGGATCTGGCTAATAGTTTAGGTACGGCAGTGCCTGTAGGGACAATGCTCCGCATTGTCCTCGGGCAATGACGGCGCATCGCCCCTACCTTTTCGTGATAAACCAATTAGTATAAGCCATTATCCCCGGGCGCCTTCGAAAAACGCGTGAATATTTTCCGTGCTAACGCCGGGCGGCATGCCGCCGGCGCAGGAGAGGAGTAGGCGTGAACGGTCGGGTGTTTCGGCGAGGAGTTTTTGGACGGCGGCGCGGACATCGGCGGGTTTGCCCTGCGCGAGAACATCGCGGGGCGGGATCGTGCCGAGGATCGTTAGCCGGCTATCGCTGAGACGGCGCATTTCAGCGAGCGGTGTCTGGATGCCGGGGTTGTAGAGATTGATGCCAATGTCGGCGTAGTGGCGAATGGATTGCGCACAGGCGGCATCGTTGTGGAAAAACTTCACCGCCACATCGGACGCGTAGAGCTCTTTCATGTAGGGCTGGCCGAACTCCAGGAAATCGGCTTCGCCCATGAACCCCACGATGTCGTCGAGCATCATCAGGCCGTCGATGGTCGGAAATGTTTTCCGCTGCAACGCGTGCCACTGCTTCAGGAAGTCGGTGATGATGCGGAGCAGTTTGTGTATTTGCTCTGGATCGGTCTTTATCGCGCAGAGAAACTCGGTCGTGCCCATCAGGAAGGTCGCGACATTGAGCGGGCCGCGAGAAACGGAAAAACGAATCTCATGGCCGAGTGCCTTGATCTTTGGCTCGGCCCAGCGCAGGCGGTTCAGCATGAACGGCAGCAGGCCGTCGGATTCGACGTTGGGCGCGACGAGACTGTCGATTTGGGCGACGTCGGAGATGATTTTTTCGGCGAAGGGAAATTCGTTGCGAGGAAACTGGCAGCGTGTGCCGAAAGCGGATGGTTCGGTACACATGCCGAACTCCGACCAGAAGCCGGGCAGGAACCAGATGTCGGGGAACGTTTCGATGGCGCGACGGTTGGCATCGAACCAAACATTATCGCTACAAAGGTAATCGGCGATCTGCACGCCGTGCCAGTTGGGCAGCCATGGGCAATCGACGATAAAGGCGACAGGCAGCGGGCTAACGATTTGGCCGCGCACGACGGCGAGGAGTTGGTTCCATTGTTGGTTCGTCATGGGGGATCGGAGTTTGGTGCACACTAGCCGTGGTGTGAATAGGAGCAACGAGAACCCAGGCACAACAATAGACTGAGGTAGGGCGGGTTATCCTTAACCCGCCGTCCTTGGGCTGAGCCGAACCGGCGCGTTAAGGATAACGCGCCCTACCATTTTAGCTGCGGTAGTCGGCGTTTTCGCTCACGTATTCGTGCGTGAGGTCGGCGCCGATCACGGTCGCGCTCGCGCTGCCGACGCCGAGA
>JAYTWC010000611.1:0-2369 GCA_043743635.1 Verrucomicrobiota bacterium
GTGGATTTTCGAACAACAAGACAGGCTCCCGTGACGGCACTATAATTCTGAGCGAGATGCGCCCGATTCATCGAACCGCCGGTCGTGCTCGGGAAGCCTTTGAATGCATGTCCCGCCACACCGCCAATACCGAGGACAACGCCTGCATGCTGCAACGTGTTGTTCGGAAAGTGGAGCTTTGCCCCGACGCACCCGACGCCTGGGCGGGCGGCGTGGGCAACCATTTCTTCGAGCCAATCCGCCGTGATCACTTCCAGATCGTCGTTAAGCAGGCCGACGAATTCTCCGCGAGCTTCACCCAAGCCGAAATTATTCAACGCGGAGAAGTTAAAGGGACGCGGATAGGGAAGAACCCGGATCTGAACTTTGCGACCTAGCGTATGAGTGTGGTGGTTGGGCTCTGAAACCTGTTGGAGGTATCGCTGGGTTTCTGGATCGTCGGAACCGTTGTCGATAATCAATATCTCGTAGGCCGTGTAGGTGGTCTTCTCGATAATGCTGTCGATGCAACGACGCAGGTGTTTCAAGCCGTTTTTGGTGGGAATGAGTAGGCTGACAAAGGGCAGGGGTGTAGGCAGGGCATGCTTGGCCTGCCAATGATTCCCTGGCAGATGAACGAGCTCAACGTTTTCGTTGGTTCGCTTGAAGTGTTCGGTGATAGCACGACGCGCTGCTTCGACCACATAGTTTTTTTCGCTGGTGGCCAACGCGGTCGAACCAGCTACGGCGCGCCAGTGGTAAAGGACATGTGGGATATGGACGATTTGGTTAGGTGCAGCCTGTTCGGTGATACGAAACTGCAGATCCCAATCCTGGGCGCCGTCGAAGCCCGAGCGCCAGCCTCCAACTTTACGCAGGGTGTCGGCTTGGCAAACGCAGAAATGGCACAGGTAGTTATGGCCAATCAGTAGTTCGGGCATCCAGTCAGGTTTAAAGTAGGGATCTGAACGGTTGCCGACGGCATCGATCTTGTCTTCATCTGAATAAATCAGCTGCAGATCAGGCTGGTGATTGATCGCTTTCACAACTTCGGCCAGCGCATGAGGCCGGAGTTCGTCATCGTGATCGAGAAGGGCGATATACTTACCCGTTGCTATCGACAACGCACTGTTGGAGGCAGCGGCGATATGGCCGTTAGTGTTTCGAAAGGTGATTTTTACGCGTTTGTCTTGCTCGGCATACCGTTCAAGCAACGGACGCACGTGAGGTGCCGACGAAGCGTCATCGGCAATACAAAGCTCCCAGCGCTCGTAGCATTGGGCGCGAACAGAATCGATGGCTCGGGTGAGATATTCTACCGGTGTGTTATAGGTCGGGAGAATAATCGAAATCAGCGGCTGGTTAGGAAGCGCAGATGTTTCGTTTTGAATCGCTTGGCGTTTTTCCTCAGTCAGCGTGTCGAATTCCCTTATCCAGTGTGCGTAGCTGCCTTTGATTGTTTCGGGATCTTTTGTCAGATCAGCCCGGCAAACGACGTGCCAGCGATCCTGTTCATCGCAAACCGCAAGTTCGAGCGCTTGATCGCCGGCGCGGATATCGATTTCAATCTGGAAGCCGCAGCGATAGGCTTGTGGATATTCAGGGTGTGCGAGGCCGACATCGGCCCGGTCATCGCCATAGGAACCAAAATACGTGCGACGGTCGATCTGGATGCGGATATCGTCCAGCTGGAGACGAGACTTGGCGAAACACCAGCCCTGAACTTTTATGTGCGAGTCATACGGGCGCCAGGCACGAGGAGTATCGAGGTGGAAGTGGAATTTATGAGCCTTGGAAAACGTGAACGTGTTTCGCAGAGCGCGGAGCCAGACCGCAGTACGCCATGACAGTGATTTTTCCATGCGTGTCAGCCGGGCTTCCCGTTTATGGAGTAAACGGGTGAGGCGCGTGTTTTTTTGCTCTTGTTGCTGCAGCGCGGATTCGAGCGATGTGTTAGTTCCTTCGAGCACTGCTTTCGTTTTTTCGAGCGCTTCTTTATCCTGTTCGATTTTTTGGCGGTTTTTGTTGATTTCGCCGATTTTTGACTCGAGTTCCGGCAAGGCACCGAGTGGACGGAGGAAAATACTGGTGCGAAAACCGCTGTGGGCCGTGGCGACGATTTCATTCAAGCGCAGAAGAGCCGGATGAGCATCGTTAACGGCCATATGCGCTCCATTTATCTCATGAGCGAGCACCAGCTGTCGCAGGAGGCAAAAGGCTTCAAGCCATGGCAAATTCTTAGCGTTATTTGGTAATATGGGGATTTCGCGCGCTTCGTTTGGAAGGTTGGAAAACGTCTGCCACCGCCAGGCATCTTCGTCGAAAAAATGCGTTCGGTTTGCGAACTCATAATCGATTAGTCGTACGCTTCGCTGTTCATCAACGAGAAT
>JAYTWC010000612.1:0-4413 GCA_043743635.1 Verrucomicrobiota bacterium
GATGTACTGGAACTGTTCGTTATCGTTACCTCCGTTGTTGGTGCCGTTGCCATTGGTGATGGCGGTCGCGTAGCCGACTTTCTTGTCGAGAAACGAACCTGCCACCATCAGGCCAGCCTGTCGTGGCAGCGAGAGCATGTCGTTCGGCAGCGAGCGTTCGACAAAAAGAGTCTTAGTGTCACCGAGCAGCTGCTCATAGCCATAAGGCACTTTGAATTGACCTACGGTGACGTTAGCGAACGAGTACTTTGTCCAAACGATAAAGGCGTCGCTGAGTTGCGCACGATAAGCGGCGGTTTCGGCCAGCGAGTTATTACCCCAGTCTGACTGAAGGACGAAATCAAAACCTTCGGCAAACGTACCTTTTACGCCGATGCGCGCACGACGGAGCAGGAACCGATCGCGATTGGGAAAACGCGAATCGGGCGCTTCGCCCACTTCGCCCTGAACCTGCATGTAACCGCCAAAGGCGAGCTTCGTTTCCTTGCCCTGCACCAACGCAGGAGCCGGGGCATTGCCCTTTGCGTCATAACCGAGCTGTTTCTTCAACGCCGCATTTTCCTGCGTGAGTGTACCAACCTTCTTCTCAAGTTGATCGAGGCGTTCCTCCACCGTCGCCGCACTCACGGCCAACGGAACTAACAAACAGGCCACAAGACCGGCCCGGAACAAAACAGAGGACAAACTAAATACGGCCTGAGCCGGTTGGATTGGGTGAGCTATTTTCATGGTTAGGTAAATTCAAGACCTGCTCGGACGAAAACATCGCTGGTTCTGTCTCTATGTTGTCGGAATCCGATTGGATCGCTTGCCATCGCCCCGACTGGAACCGGTTTCATGAACAACCAATACGCCTCAAAAGAGGCGCTGATAGCGGCGCATCCGAGGCACAGCGAAACGACGATCAAACTCTGTATCACTTCCATAGCAGTACGTTTAATATCGGGCTCTTAGGAAGAAACTTGAACGACACCGCGCCCCCTACTTACGCAAATCGACTTCATTATCACCAAAAACCGAACCACTCCCCTCTTCCTGCGCACACCCGAACCTTCGTTCCGCACCTTTCTACCCGAGGCGCACCCAACGCCGCTTCTATTATAGAGGCCGTGTACTCAGGTGCGCAGAACTAAAGCCCCGTATCGCAGTACAAAGCTTCAGGTCTGCACAACGCGACGCCCAGTCTCCACACCCGCGCTTCCGTTGCCAGAAACTCAAACGCAGGTGCGGACAACTAAAATCCCGTTGCGTGCACCTGAAGTCCATTAGAACAGCAAAAGCCCACTATCGCGCCCACTTATACGACAACTCCACGCAAGAATCCCTGAAATATGCGTCTCCCGTTTCCATAGTACATGGTCGAGCGCGTAGTCATACCGACTCTGGCTCACATCACCCAAAACAGAACGAACATCATGCCCACCGCCCCAAAAGAGGTTTACGACCGCATCACGACCGCCGCCAACGCTTGGGAAAACCTGCGCCCAGCCAAAACCTTCGCAGGAATGTCCCTTGGGAAATTCCACGAACTCATCGCCCCCAGCCTCTCCGCCCGCGCAACGATTGCCCGCCTCGAGAACGAACTCCTCGCCACGCAAAACCAACGCGACAACGCCGACCAGATCAGCCTCGACGCTCTGCATCTCATGGTGAACGCCGTCAAAGGCGACCCTGCGGAAACCGAAGACGGTGAACTCTACGAAGCCATGGGCTACATTCGCAAAAGCGAGCGCAAGACCGGCCTGCACCGCGCGCCCAAATCCACGACACCTTAGCGTTAATCAAAACCTTTGCGGCCTGGTTCTGCTTTATCAGACCGCGACAACTGGCCACCGGATGCGTCCAGCATTCCGGTGGCCTTTTTGCAGGCGCCTCCATGGATCGCCTGTCTCCATCGCCTTGGAAACAATCCTCCAAATTGTAACACCTTTGGTCTTAACAAAAGGTTTTAACTCCATTGAATCGTTCACGTCGCCCTCGTTTTCGACAACAGCCCCCATACCCCGCTCACCTCTTTTCCCATGACCACCATCCTGCTAGGTATAATCCTCGGCGTCGGACTCGCGGCGCTCCTCACGCTGCTCTTCGGCGTTTACTCCATCGGCCCCACCCAACGCGGCGTACTCACCACCTTCGGCCGTGCTCAACGCCTGAACGGCGTCACCTCCGACGACCCACAACTCGGCGCTCTCCTCACCGACGAGGAGAAGAAGCGTTACAATTATCCCAACCTCCGCGTCATTTCCCCTGGCGGCCCGTTCTTCAAATGGCCGTGGCAGCGCCTCTACAAAGTCGACATGACCATCCAGGCCGTCGACATCACCTGGGACCCCGACATCAACCAGGAATTCATCGAAGCCGTCACCAAGGATAACCTTACCGTACAGATCTCCGGTCAGATCCGTTGGAAGCCGTGTGAACGCAACCTCTACGCCTATCTCTTCGGCGTCTCCCACCCCGCCGCGCACGTCGTCGGCTATTTTATTTCCACGCTGCGTGATCGTGTGGCGACGTTTCACGGCGAACGTGCCGAGGGCGCCGTCGAAGGCGTCTCGATCAACGATCTGCGCCGCAATCTCTCCCTAATCAATCACAGTATGGAAGAAGCCTGCCGCAAGACCGCCGCACGCTACGGCATCGAGTTCGACGCCGCGCTCATCACCAACATCGATCCGCCGAGTGACGTCGACGAAGCGCTCGCCTCCATCAACACCACACAGAACCAAGTCGCTGCCGCCATTAGCCAGTCGCGCGCCGATGCCGAACAGAAGTTAAAAATGGCCGAGCAAGCCGTGCAAATCGCGCAAAACCGCGCAGAAGCCGAAGCCGCTCCGCTGCTCGAACTCGGCAAAACGCTCACCGCGATGCACACCCACGGCGGAAAACAGGCGCTCGACAGCTATATCCGCAACGCGAGCCTGCCGCTCCGAGAGAAGGCCGCGCAAACCGTGCTGAAACTCTAACCTTTCGCCACCACTTCCATGGAATTTATCATTTCTCTTTCCGCTGGTTTCGTCC
Organism: Verrucomicrobiota bacterium; assembly: GCA_043743635.1. Lineage (GTDB taxonomy): Bacteria > Verrucomicrobiota > Verrucomicrobiia > Opitutales > Opitutaceae > JADKHC01. Next base: position 3,019 of record JAYTWC010000612.1, read on the forward strand.
TGACGTTCATCGTAACCGGCATCCTCGCCTCGCTCGGCCAGATGTTTCAACTCTGGCGCATTCTCCCCGAGCGCACCGTGCTCGTGTACACGTTCTTCGGCAAAGTCATCGGCCAGGTCGACGAACCCGGCCTATTTTTCCCTATCGTTTATTTCGGTTGGCGCTCACTCCTGATGCCGTTCTTCGGCAAGACCTACACGGTCAGCACGCAGCTCCACCAATCCTACCTGCGCAACCAGCTGGTCAACTCCGAGGAAGGCGCGCCGATGGGCGTTGGCGTCTGGTTCGAGATGTTTGTCAACGACCCCGAAGCGTACCTCTTCCGCAACTCCGATCCCATCGGCTCGCTCAAAGCCAACGTCGCCACGGCCGTCGTTAAACAACTCTCGAACCTCAAGCTCGACGTGCTGCTCGAAGATCGCGACGCGCTCTCGCGTAAAGTTCGCGAAGAAGTTTCACCCACGTCGACGCAATGGGGCTTTGCGCTTGGTTCGACTTACATCCGCAAAGTCGCGTTCCGCGACAAAGGCATGATCGCCGAAATCCAACGCAAGGTGGTAAACCGCCTTCGCCAAGTCACGGCCGCGATGAAGCAAGCCGGCGACAACACCGTCGCGATCATCCACTCCGAAGCCGACAAACAAGCCTCGCAACGACTCGGCCAAGCTCAAGCGGTACGCCCGGAAGTCGTCGGAAGAGCGCTGGGCGAAATCCAACGCGAACCGGAAGTCGCCGCCGCGCTGTTCCGCCTGCTCGACATCCAAGCGTCGTTGAAAAGCCCGGGGAAAATTATCCTCTCGGACAACAGCGCGACCGGGCTGCTGCTGAATAGTTAAGCAACCTGCTTCGATTCAGGAACACTGGACAATTTTCCAGTGTTCCTGAGTTCCAGATTCGCTTTACTGCTTTCGCCTGAAAACCGCACCAAAGAAAACGAACCACACCCAAGGTGAATTGCACCCGCGCAATCCGCACCGGGCGCCGTACGATTTTCCACGATTGATGGCGAGCTGCCCGGAACTGAAGACCTTCGTTGTTCCGCACCCACTCGCCGGAGACACGATTGACTTCGCCGATCCGTTTGCGGTGAAAACCCTCAATCGTGCGCTGCTCAAGCATCACTACGGCGTCGCCCACTGGGATATTCCACGCGGCTATCTTTGCCCGCCCATCCCGAGCCGCGCCGACTACCTGCACTACGCCGCCGACCTGCTCGCCGAAGGAATGATTGCAAACATCCCGCGTGGTTCGGCCGTGCGCGTGCTCGACATCGGCACCGGTGCGAACTGCGTGTACCCGCTCATCGGCGTACACGACTACGGCTGGAGCTTCGTCGGCACCGACATCGATCCCGTGGCCCTGAAATCAGCCGGCCAAAATGTATCAAGGAATTCA
>JAYTWC010000613.1:0-2965 GCA_043743635.1 Verrucomicrobiota bacterium
GCGAGTGCACAGTTCGCGACCAGCTCGGCGACGCTTGAGATCCGGTCGGAATGCACGGTGACAACTCTGGATACGCCGCCGTTTGATTTTCTCGTACGCGACTATGCGATGACGTTTCCTTTCGCCTACGAATCGCTGCACCGATTCAATCTTTCAATTTATCTGACGCCGCCGGATGCTCCAACGCAAGTGGCCTTGAGGCGCTGGCTCGACGCGGGTTTCACCAATCGACCGAAGGAAACCGTTGCGTGGCTCTTTTCGCTTAACCAGATGATATGCCGTAATCTTACCTATCGCCGGCGTGACGAACCTGGTATTCAGACCGCGTTGCAGACGATTACATTAGGTTCTGGTTCATGCCGGGATTTTGCCGTGGTGTTGATCGAATGCGCTCGCACCCTCGGAGTAGCGGCGCGATTTGTCAGCGGTTACATGTTCGATGCTGGTGCCATGGATTCGTTCGGCGGATCCATGCATGCGTGGGTTGAGGTATTTCTTCCAGGTGCTGGCTGGATCGGTATGGATCCGACGCACGGTCTTTTTTGTCAGAACGCATATGTGCCCGTCGCACACGCCGTCGTGGCGGAGAGCGTTAACCCGATTCAGGGATCATTCTTTTGCGCCGTTCCCGTGGTGGCGAAGTTGACGAATGATGTGCGTGTTCGTCGGTTGCCGTAACCCAGCTTTACCTGCCATTGTGGGGCCAGGCACCTATTCGCCGCCTGACGCTGGGACACGCGTTTCATGAATGACTGATTTAAGGTTAACGGCGTTGTGGAACCAGAGATCGCCGTCTCGATTCAGCGGAGTATGCGAGCAGTTGGGTAGACGTGCCGACTTAGCTGAGATTTCGCTTTGAACAGCTGATCATCTGCTGCCTGATGAAGGGATGTCTTTTCCTTGTGTCGTCGGTCAGCGTTTCATGAGCGAGCGAGAGCCTGAGTTGGGGCTCGGGGTTGTTGCGGCGGTGGAGCGTGCCCGGGTCACGATCGAATTCCCGGCCACCGGTGAAAAGCGGATATATGCCCTCGGCACGCCGGTGCTTAAGCGTGTGCGGTTTTGCGTGGGCGAATCGCTCGTCACGCGCGACGGGAAAACATTGGTTGTGGAAACGATCGAGGAAGAGGCATGGCTCTTGATTTATATGGGGCAGGGCAGGCGCGTGCGGGAGGACGAATTGTCGGACGTGACCAGCGTCAGCTTGCCGCAAGAGCGGCTCACGGCCGGGCAGGTTGATCCGGGCGAGGTGTTCGATTTGCGTTTTCGTGCGCTGCAGGCGCAGGCGCGGTTTCGGCAATCGGAGGTCCGGGGCTTTCTCGGCGGCCGACTCGAGTTGCTGCCGCATCAGTTTTATATCTTGCAGGAGGTTGCGGCGCGTCAGATTCCCCGCGTTCTGCTGGCCGACGAGGTGGGTCTGGGCAAAACGATCGAGGCCTGCCTGATCGTTCAACGGTTGCTTGTGGTCGGCAAAGCGCGGCGCGTGCTGATCCTCGTGCCGGAGTCGTTGACGCACCAGTGGTTTGTTGAGCTGCTGCGTAGATTTAATCTATGGTTCGGTATTTACGACGAGGCGCGTTGTGTGGCGTGCGAGGAGAGCGACCCGGGCGAAAATCCGTTTCTGGCGGGACAGCTGGCCCTGTGCAGTATTGGATTTCTCGCGGAAAATGTGGCGCGCGGCGATCAAGCAGTGAACGCAGGATGGGATGTTGTCGTGGTGGACGAGGCGCACCATCTCGCGTGGACGCCCGAGAGTGTTAGCCCGAGTTACGCTCTGGTCGAACGGCTCGCGCAGAGCTGCGCGGGCTTGCTGCTGCTCACGGCGACACCGACGCAGCTAGGCTTGGCCGGACATTTTGCGCGGCTGCGGTTGCTTGATCTCCATCGTTATAGCGATTATGAGAAGTTCGTTGCGGAGTCGGAGCGGTTCGGTGACGTAGCCGGTATTGCGGAGAAGATTTTAGAAGAGAAACCGCTCAAGCCGCAGGACCACGCTGTGCTCAAGGCGATCTTCAACCGCGCGCCCGAGCGACTTGCCCAGCACCTCGAAGCGCTCTCGCAAGGCAGGCCTGGCGCGCGCGAGGTGTTGTTGAAGACGCTGCTCGATCAACACGGCACGGGCCGTGTGATGTTTCGCAACACACGCGCGACGATTGCTGGTTTTCCCAAGCGCAAGTTTTGTCCCGTGCCGCTCGCGGAGAATAATCTTACGCGACTCACTCGGATCGCGCGCGAGCTTGAAGCCGAAGAAACAGGTGGCGCCGCGAGTGTTCGTTATTCGTTCAAGGACGATCCGAGGATCGACTGGCTGGTTGGTTTCCTGAAAGCTAATCGGTCGGAAAAAGTTCTGCTCATCTGCAAATCTCAACGCAAGGTCCTCGCGATCGAGGTGGCCTTGCAGGAAAAGATGGCGGCTAAATCCGCGCTCTTCTACGAAGATCTGCCGCTCGTGCAGCGCGATCGCAATGCGGCATGGTTTGCCGAACCAGACGGTGCGCAACTGCTTCTCTGTTCCGAGATTGGCAGCGAGGGCCGCAATTTTCAGTTCGCTCATCATCTCGTGCTGTTCGACTTGCCATTGAATCCCGGCCTGCTCGAGCAGCGTATCGGACGGCTCGATCGCATCGGCCAGACGCAGACGATCCGCATCCATGTGCCGTACGTTACGGGCAGCAGCGACGAGTACGTGGTCGAGTGGTATCACCGTGGCGTGGAGGCCTTCGAGCGGCCGTTACACGGAGGCGACGATTACCAGCGGGCCTTCAAAACGCGCGTGTTGGACCTAGCGATTCGGTTCGGTGAAACCGCCGACTCAAAGGGCAAAGCGGACCTGGAAAAGCTGATCAAGGAAACGAGCGAATTTCGGCGAGAGCTAACGCTGAAGTTGGCGAAAGGCCGAGATCGGTTGTTGGAAATGGCGTCGTTCGACCGGACCGCAGCCGAGCGTGTGATCGAACGCATCCAGACA
>JAYTWC010000614.1:0-2148 GCA_043743635.1 Verrucomicrobiota bacterium
GCCTTGTCGGTGAGAGAGGTATAGAGCGGATTTTGCAGTTCCTCCGGGGCGTGCATGGCTTAAAGTGAAAAGACAGAAGCTGCGGCGAGCCGACCGCAAGGGCTAAGATGATATTGTAGCCGGGTTTCACCGGTGAAGTATTCTTACTTGGCGGCGAAGCGGTAGCCGATGCCGGATTCTGTTTTTAGAAAGGCGAGGTCCGGCTCTGTTTCACGGCCTTTGCGGGCTTCTGTGAAATAGTTCGGCTTTCGCGATTCTGCGGTTTCGCGTTTGCCCGATCAACGTCGGCGCTGGGTGCGTCAGGCCGCTTTGGGGGTGGTGGTTGAATAGATCCGCAGGACTTTTTGGAGGTCGCTTAGCTTTACCGGTTTCGTGAGGAAATCGGTCATGCCTGCGTCGCGACAGCGTGTTCGTTCTTCAACCGCGGCAGTAACGGCGATCACGGGTAGTTGCGCCGCTTTCTGCAGGATGGGTTCCGAGCCTGCTGCCCAGGCACGAAGGCGGCGGGTCGTTTCCCAGCCGTCCAGATTTGGCATGTGGCAATCCATTAAAATTACTTCGGGCAGCGCCTCTTGGCGCAACGCCGCCAAGGCCGCTTCACCGTCAACCACCAAGATGGACGAACAACCGAGTTGAGTGAGCTGGGTCTCGATGATCTTTCGATTGACCGCGTTGTCCTCAACGACGAGGACGCGCAGATTCAGGGGCTGGGGTTTTGGAGGCGGGTTCGACTTCTCTGGTGCAGGCGGATTGATCGGTCGCAGCGGGATGGTGAAATAGAAAGCCGAACCTTTTCCCAGCGAGCTCGTGACTTCGAGGCGTCCGCCCATCAGTTCGACGAGGCGAAAGCTGATCGCGAGTCCGAGGCCGCTGCCTCCGTAGCGACGTGTCGTGGAGGAGTCGCCTTGGGTGAAGAGTTTGAAGAGCCGGCCGATGGTGGCTTCGTCGATGCCGATACCGGTGTCGCGGACTTCAAATCGTATCAGGGTGGGGTCGGCTTTGGGTTCTTGTACGGTCACGATCACTTCAACCTGGCCGTGGGCCGGCGTGAACTTGATCGCATTGGCCACGAGGTTGAGCAAAACCTGCCGGAGGCGGTGGCTGTCACCTTCGAAGTGCTGCTCAATGCCGGGGTCAAACTTCACGGCGATCTGCAACGAACCGGTTTCGGCGCGGCTGGACATCAACGCCACGGTGTCGGTGACGGCGGCGAAGAGTTCGAAGGAGTGTTTTTCCAGGGCAAACTGGCCGGTCTCGATTTTTGAAAAATCGAGGATGTCGCTGAGGAGTTTGAGCAATAGATCGCCGGATTCCGAAATGAGTCGTATCGGCTCGTGCACCGCAGGCAAAAGATCGGTTCTTCGGATGAGGAGGTCGGAGCAAGCAATAATGCCGTTGAGGGGAGTGCGGATCTCGTGGCTCATGTTGGCGAGAAACTCGCTCTTGGCGCGGGAGGCTTCAGCGGCTTCGCGGCTGGAGATTTCCAGAGCGCGGGTGCGTTCCGAAACCAGGCGCTCCAGGTTTTCGTTGAGGCTGCGGGTCTGTTGAAGCGACTCCTCGCTCCGCTGGTGCGTAGTCTCGATCATGTGCATCAGGGTCAGTCCAAGGCAAAGAAGCAGGCCCATGACGAACAAGCTGTCACGCAACAAGGTGTCGGCGGAGAATTGCTCGGTCGGGCTAAGATGGGCCTTTTGCAGAATGAAGAAGTAGAAACTAACCTGTCCAAGCGCCGTGATCCCAAAGACGGCCGTCGCGATTCGCCGCGAGGTGAAGATTATGGCAAAAAACAGGATCACGATATCGAAAGCAAAAATCTGAATGCCGACGCTCAGCGGTTGCAGTGGCACGGTCGTGGCGCGGACGATATGCACGGCACTGTGGATCGTGACCGCAACGCTCAGAGCAAACACGTTTGCGGCGCGTTCCAGTTTTCCCTTCAAGACCGAGCGCAGGCACAGGACGCAGGCAACCGCCACGATGAAATTGACGATGAGCCGAGGTCCGATGACGGGAGGCTGGAGCCAGAGGAGCTTGGCGATGTTGAAAGGAATAAAGGCCAAAAACAGCAGTACGATGCCGGTTAACAACCTGGCCTTCAGCTTCACAAAAAGCCGTCTGTCGCGATAGGAGTCATCCAATCGGGCAAGA
>JAYTWC010000615.1:0-2129 GCA_043743635.1 Verrucomicrobiota bacterium
TGCCCAATGCCTCGGCGAGCGTTTTCCAGTCCGCTTCGGATGTTTCCCAACCCGAGCTAACCCGGATCACGCGCTTCGCCTCACCTGAGGCCAACCCCATCGCCGCCAGCACATGCGACGGACCTTCTTTCGCAGTGGCGCAAGCCGAACCGATCGACACCTGAAAACCAAGCTTATCCAGACGCGTTATCCACCGATGATTCTCCGTATGCGGCATGCACAACGACACCGTATTCCAAAGCCGCTCTGCCCCCGCAGCCACCACCTTCAAACCTGGCACCGCCACCCGCACTGACTGCTCGAACAGCCCACGCCAGCGCAAACGCTCCGATTCCTGAAAGACCTTTTTCTGCTCCGCCTCAGCCAAAGCCGAAACCATCGCCACCACCCCAGGAAAATCCTCCGTGCCACCCCGATGCCCGCGCTGCTGCGCACCACCCAACTGCCCGCGAAACCCCTCCTCGCCCACCGGAATCTTGATAAAGCCGACGCCCTTCGGCCCGCCAAATTTGTGCGCCGATCCGCACACCCATCCTGCCGAACCCAGACCCGACGCCGGCAGTTTGCCTAACCATTGCGCCGCGTCACAAAAATACTCCACACCCGCCAGCCCACAGCATCGCGCGATCTCAGCCCAAGGCTGCAACACGCCCGTCTCATTATTCGCCGCCATCGTGATCACGCCAGCGATCCGCTGATCTTTCAACAAAGCTGTTACGCCACTGCTCTCGACGACACCGTCTTTCGTCACCGGCAACCAAAGGATCCGCCCACCAAAAAATTCCTTGGCCGACTCCAGCACGCACGGATGTTCCGTCGGATTCACCGCCACCCGGCCCTCGGTCGGCAGCACTCGCGCCCAATGCGCCAACACCGCATTCGCCCCCTCCGTCGCGCCCGAGGTAAATACAATTAATTCCGGCGCACAACCAATAAACTCCGCCAACCGCGCCCGCGCCGCCTCCAACCGGATCCTCACTCGCGCCGCATCACGGTAGAGCGACGACGGGTTCTGCCACATTTCAGCCGAAGCCTGCAGCCACGCATCGCGCGCAACCGGCGTAAGCGGCGTCGTAGCATTATGGTCAAAGTACGGCATGATCGGCCGCCCAGTCAGATTCCGAATTCCCCCGACGCCAAGCCACAAAACTTCCCCTTACCAACGCGCGCACTTCCCGCCCGTTCGCCCATTCATTTACCAACCTTCTATCACCCATCCACCGGTTATCCTTCAACCATCTACCAACCCAATTCGCAATCCAAAACCCAAGTCAACTTGTAATCTATTAAATGACAAATAGGCATATTACCTCATACAACGGTACAAGCTAACTTGTCATTTAATAGATGACACGTTGTTTTTTAAGGCGGCCCGAAATTGGCCGAAAAAACGAAGGATCGCGCCGGTATGAAATGATTTTCCTTCGTGACCTTTCCGGCGTTCTGGTCAAAAACTTCGCCAATGAGTCTCGACGCCTCCATCGCCGCCACGATCCGCACCCTCGAATCGCTTAAAGAAATTCGCACCGAGATCGACCGCGCCAACTCCCTCATCCTCGAAACACTCCGCGCCGGCAACAAACTCCTCATCTGCGGCAACGGCGGTAGCGCTGCCGAGGCTCAACATTTCTCCACTGAACTCGTCGGTCGATTTTTCAAAAACCGTCGCTCACTCCCTGCCATCGCCCTCAACGCCGACGGCTCGCTCATCACCTGCATCGGGAACGATTACGGTTTCGAACAGGCATTCTCACGCCAGATCGAAGGCCTTTCACAACCAGGCGACCTCGTTATCGGCATTACCTCAAGCGGCAACTCGGCCAACATCCTGACCGCACTGCGCACCAGCACCAAACTTGGCCTCAAAAGCATTTCCTTCCTCGGCCGGGGTGGCGGCAAAGCCAAGGGTCTGGCCACGATCGACCTCATCATCCCTGGCGACTCCGGCCGCACCGCTCAGGAAGCGCACCTCTTTCTGATTCACCACTTTTGCGACCAGATCGACATCTCCTTCGATTGAGCCGTTGCGCCCGCAAGAAGCATTTTCCTTCTTTCGCGCCAGCCGGTTTATCGTCATCTTTCAAAACGATGCGCCGCGCGACCGCCCTCCTCTTTTTCTGCTGCGGACT
>JAYTWC010000616.1:0-2597 GCA_043743635.1 Verrucomicrobiota bacterium
TCTCAATTCGACAAGAATCCACAGTACGATCAAGTCATTGACAACTTGCACACCTGTCCTACTTTTTGAACTGTAACACGTGAGAGCACGAGCCGCGCACCACCTTCCCGATTGGCTAAACTCTCAAAACACCATCTATCCATGAACATCCGTAATGTTTCCGGTCTCATGTTAGAACCGATTACGTCTAGCGCGTATCGGGAAAAGGTGTTCAAATGTCTGATAACTAACCCTCGACAAAAGGGAAGAGACGCAGGCGGATAGCACTGTGTCTCTTTTTTGATGTAATTTTCCAGTTCCAGCCGTGGTCACCATGTCCTCTTCAATCCATCAACCAGAGCCGTCCCGAGACTTTGTAAAGCAATCTAGCCTTTACCAAGAATTCCTCGCCGAACGTGAGGAAATTCTCCGTCATAAATGGATTGAATCAGAACGCCTTGGCTACGACATCGGCTTCGAACGCGCACTCCTAGATTGGATTCGAAAACACCGCGAAGACTGGCGCCTCGCTCGCCGCAATCAAATGGCCCAGCAATCAGGCGCCATGGCCAATTCCTCAAGCCAACCGCAGAGCCCGGTGCTTAAATAAGCAGCTGGTCGGTCCGCAAACCGCCAACTTGGCGAAGGTTCTGGTTTGTTCACGCCTCATCGCCGTCTCAAAGACGCGCCCATGAAATCCTGACATCCCGATCTAGGTCGCCAACGCGACCAAGAAAAAAGGCCGACCCACATAGTAGGTCGGCCTTAAAATCTGATGGCTTAAAAAAAGCCTACTGTTTAGTAAACAAGAGTTTACTTGATCTCTTTGTGCAGCGTATGGCGCTTGAGATGCGGATTGTACTTCTTCTTTTCAATACGCTCCGTGACCGTCTTTTTATTACGCCTCGTGAGATAGCGGGAGGCGGGTTTGCCTTCTTTCTTGGCTTCGGTGCATTCTAGGGTGACGACTTCTTGCATAGGATTAAATTGGTTAAGGGGTCAGAAGAAACGAGCCCGTCGGCCTTCTGCAACCATAAACTTACAGCAAACCTCGCCCATTCAGCCCAAATGCCCTCGCCCACGGCGGTGGCACTTCAGGAGGTCGCCATCTTCTTGTCCGTCAACGGAAGCATCACTCCGCGCCGGAAAAGCGTCACCTGGCCCGTACTCGACGAAACCACTAATGAGATACAATCGGTGGCCACCGAGATCGCCGCAGCGGCTGCATGCCGGCTCCCCAGGCCACTCGGCAGTGTGTGTTCATTATCCGTCGCCTGGATCAAGCTGCCGGCCGACAATACCACGCCATCGCCGCGGATGACAAATGCACCATCGATCGAAGAAAACTCCTTCACCGTCTCATCCATGAACGGATTCAGAATATTGCGATCCTCCTCTTTGTATCCATAAAATGGATTTAGTACGAGCGGCTTAATCAACTTCTCGACCTTCGTGCTATCACCAACCACAAAAAGACAGCCCACCGGACGCCCTTCGCGACCTTCGACCGCAAGCTCCGTGGCAACGGCGATCACTCGCTCCAACACCTCGGGTTTCACATCTTCCGGAAGCAAGTTGTTACGCCCTGTCATTAACCGCTGAAACTCGCGCTCTACGTCGACGACCACCAATGTATCGAACTGGTTGCTACCGACTACACCACCAAGGCAGCACACGCGGTCGTTAAACGCGATGATCCCGCGCGTCAGCGCCACCAGCATCGCGCTACGCAGCTGTGCCAGCCGTTGATTGGAAAATGAACGCACCTGAATCGTCTCGGCAAACCCACCTTTTTCGTCGCTGGAATCGATGAGATTGCGTGTGACCAGGATGGCCTTGTTTTTTGAAAACCAATTGTCGAAATCCAGCCCGCCAACAAAGGTATCGCCAAAAACCATAATCGCGCCACAGGAAGCGCCTTCAGCCACACGCTGCGCCTCGCGGATCATCAGCCGGTTGACTCGATTCTGCTGCGCCTGCACGGGCCGGGCCATAATGCCACCAAATCCCGCGAACAAACAGTCGTACAGATCATCGATCGTAGGCGCGCTGATCAAGCTCTTGACGAGGTCCTCCTCCTTTACTAACCGAGCCACAGAAGCAAGCACCTGCAAGTAGTCGCGCGCCTTTTCATCGGCGAGCAACATTATAATCAGGTGAATGGGTTCATCCTTTGCACCGTCGTGGCGAATCCCCGAACGACTGCGACCGATCGCGAGCACGTAACGACGTCCCATTTTTGCCCGAAAATGCGGGAGGGCCACACCGAAGCCGAGATAAGTGGTCATCGTGTTTTCGCGTTGGAGCAAACCACGCAAAAGCACGTCCTGTTTTAGATCTGGAAAACGACTAACCGACACCTCCAGTAACTCCTGCAGCGCACCCTTCATATCAGAGCTGCGCAGATCAATAATGCGGCTCCGTGCGATAATTTTTTCCAGCCGCATATGAGATAAAGTTCGCGAAGATTACTTTTCCCAGTCGAGCGCACCCTTTTTCATTTCATAGGCGAGACCTAGCACGAGCACACCGATGAAAAACAAAATCGGCCCAAGGATGGAAATATTTTGCGCAAGAAACTCGCGATAAATGAACGCCCACGGAATGAGAAAAACCAC
>JAYTWC010000617.1:0-4076 GCA_043743635.1 Verrucomicrobiota bacterium
GAGCAGGCCGAAGAAATTGGAGAGGCCGCCTTCGGCAAAAAAGAAGTGACCGATGGCGGCTGCCTTTTCGCTGCTGACGTGTCCACCGAGTGCGTAGCCCCCGATTTTTTTGAGGGCGTTGGTGATGCCGTCTGGGTTGCGTGTGAATTGAACAGCCGAGGCGTCGGCGAGGAATTCACGTTGGCGCGAGACAGCGGCTTGGATTAGACGTCCGAAAAAATAGCCGATATAACCAATGATTATCAGGACAAGGCCGATGGCCGCGATGACGTAGAGGATATTGCCTTCACGTTTATTGCGGCCGCCTCCGGTAAAACGAATACTGCGCACGAGTCCGCGGCCGATGATGGTGAGAAAAAAGATACCGAACAGCACGGCGACGAGCCGGATGTTCATGCGCATGTCGCCGTTGAGGATGTGGCTGAATTCGTGGGCGACGACGCCTTGGAGTTCGTCGCGGTTAAGCTTTTCAAGCGTGCCGCGAGTGACTGCTACGACGGCATCGCTGGTGGTGAGGCCGGCGGCGAAGGCATTGAGTCCAGCTTCGTCGTCGAGCACATAGACGGCAGGCACGGAAATGCCGGAAGCGATGGACATCTCCTCGACGATGTTGACGAGGCGTCTTTCGTTTATGGCGGTGGTGTGTGGTTCGATCCGTCGACCGCCGACCATTTCGGCGATGGCAGGTCCTCCTTGTCGGAGTTGCGCGGTCTTGAAGAGCGCGGCGCTGGCCACGACTACGATGGTGCCGCCGGCAACGATGCCGAAAAGTTGTGGATCCCACCAGCCGTTGGGAAGGTGGGCGTTGAGTCTGTTATAGACTTCGAAGTTTTGGTAGCGGCGGCCTGCTGAGGAGGAGTGAATTTGTCCAATCAACAATATGATTGCGATGTACATGACCGCGATCGTGGCCGCCACGGACAGCGCGAAGAGCGCGACAAGTCTTTTGGTCCGCTGGTGTGCGTGGGCTTGAGCTTGGAAAAAGTCCATGGCGGAAGCGTGCGGTATCCGCGCGAGCAATGCGGCGTCTATTTAATGAGCCGTATGGTCATCGGATAACGATAGCAGCCGTTGTCGGATGCTTTTATCGCGGCGACGATCGAGAGGATGAAAAAGGCTAGTCCTAAAATGACCAGTGCAGGAATGCCGATCAGAACAGCGATGAGCGGGATGCAGCAGAGCGAATAAATGAGAAATGAAATGTGGAAGTTAAGGGCTTCCAGGGAATTTTTTCGGACGAAGTCGGAATCATCTTTCATTGCGAGGTAGACGATGAGAGGAAGAAGAATATACCCCACGCCGATCAAGGCGGACAGATGGCAGAGGATGCTCCAAATCTTGTCGGTTCCACTTGGAACGCCCGAAACGAGTATGGGTTCAGAAGTGAGTGTCATGGTTGTGTGGGGTTGACAGATCAGGTGAATTGAACCTTGGGCGCGTTGCGTTCGGTGGGGTCGTCGATTTTGAAGAGTTCGGCCGGGAGGAAGCCAAACATGCCGGCAAAGATGACGTTGGGAAAGGTTTCGCGGGTCGTGTTGTAGCCCATGACGGAGTCGTTGTAGGCCTGGCGGGCGAAGGAGATTTTGTTTTCGGTCGAGGTGAGCTCTTCGGTGAGCTGAAGCATATTTTGATTAGCTTTAAGCTCTGGGTAGGCTTCGGAAACGACCATCAGGCGGCTGAGCGCGCCGGTGAGGCCGGACTCAGCTCCGGCGAGGTTGCGCATGGCATTGGCGTCGGCGGGATTGGCGGCGGCGGCTAGGGCGGCGGAGGCGGCGATGTTGCGGGCCTTGATGACGGCTTCGAGGGTTTCGTGCTCGTGCTTGAGGTAGCCTTTGGCGATTTCGACTAGATTTGGAATCAGGTCGTAGCGGCGCTTGAGCTGGACGTCGATTTGCGCGAAGGCGTTTTTGAAACGATTGCGAAGGGTGACGAGGGAATTGTAGATGCCCGTGACCCAAAGGCCGAGGACAACGATGATGCCGACAAGAATGAGGAGTGCGACAAGGAATATGCTCATGGGAATGGGAGGGAGTGTGGGCAACCTGAGCGTTGGTTCCAGAAGGAAGTGATTACAACGCGGGTCAATTTTTCCAACCGGGCACGGGCTTGCCTCGCTCGCCAGACGTGCTCATGGTCTCGGAGCACATGCGCATTTCACCACGCTCGATCATGTCTTTTTGGTTGTTGGCTTTGCTGTTGGCCGTCGTGCTTGGCCGCGCCCAGGAGATCACGTTGCCGCCGTTCATGACGACGAAATCAGAGCCGTTGCCAGGCAATGGATCCGTTCAGCAGATCGCGGCGGAGCGGGCGCTTCAGATGGGTTTTCCGACGATCGCGTCGGATCTTTATCAGCGATTGGTCGACAGTTCTGCGACGAAGCCGGAATTGCGCAACGGTTTCATTATCGATCTGGTTACAGCACTGCTTGATGAGGATCGCACCACTGAGGCATCGGCGGCGTTGCAGAAGTATGTTGGTTTGCCATCGGCGGCTTATCGGCTGCGTCAGGGGTTGGTGGCGATGAGGGAAAAGCGGTTTGACGACGCTCGGGCTGTTGCGGCAGGGATCACGGTGGAGGAATTGCCCGCATCGGATCGCAGTTGGTTTTATTTTTTGCAGGCGACGCTGGCGGATGTGGCGCGTGACGTGAATCGTTCGGTGCCGCTGTATCAGCAGGCGGTGGCGGCGGCGGTTTCGGAGTCGCAACGAATCCGGTTTGAGCTGGCGAATGAGCAGGCGCGGTTGAGCGTGGGCGATTTTTCAGAGCCGCGAGCGGCGGGTTTGCGGCAGAACGTGGACCGTTTTCAGGGACGCGCTTTGTACACGGCGGTGAGCACTTATGCGATCGTGCTAAACGGTCTTGGGAAAAAATCTGAGGCAGTGGCTTTGTTGCAGCGTTATTTGCAGGCTTTACCTCTGGAAGAACGTTCGACCAATGATGAATGGCGTTTGATGCTGGGCATGATCAGTGGTGCGGATGAGGGTGTCGGTCGCAATGCCCTGGGCATTCTGCTGGCGACGGGCGCTGATCGCACGAAGCAACGGGTGGCATTGCAGTTGCTCGCGCGTGCCTCGGTCAGTGGCGCGGGACGCGACGATTTCCGCCGCCGACTTGATGAACTTTTTAATGCTCCATCAACGCATCCGTTGATCGAAGATTTATTGTTGTTTCGTGCCCAGGTTGGCTTGAATGAAAAGAATTATGACCGCGCCGAGGCGGATGCCACACGGCTTTTGGAGCAATTTCCTGGTTCCCAACTCAAAGGACTCGCGTTGGGTGTGCTGACTGGTGTGGCCTGGGAGCAGGGCCGTTATCGTAATGCCGCCAGTCAGGCGGCGAAAGCCCGCGAGGTTTTGCCTGCGGGCGAGGCACGTGCGCAGCTCGGCGTGCTGGTGGCGGAAGCGTATTTCCGCGCGAGGGATTTTCGCAACGCAGCTGATGCGTACGCGGCGGCGTTGAACGAAATACCTGCAGGCGTGAAGCCCGGTTTGTTGATGTTTCAGCGGTTGATTTCAGAGGTCGAAGTTGCGGTGGCGGGCGAGGGGCGCGCTGACCGGTTCGATCAAGCGCAGGCGTTGCTCGATCAGATGGCGGGGGATAACCGTTTTGACACCGACAATCGCTGGAAGGCCGAATGGAATCTGGCACGCGCGCTCGAAGCCGCAGCTGAAATCGCCAAGGCCTATGCGCGGCTTACGCGGTTGATGGCCACGCCCGCTGAGGTGGTGGGGTTGCCGCCAGATTTGCGGGCGCAACTGGGCTGGCTGCAGGCCAACTTATCGTTCAAGGCGGGTGAGCCCGCCCGCACGCTGACGTTGGCAGATCGCTTACTCGATTCGCTTGAGGGAGCTGAGCCTTCTTTGCGTTCGCAGATTGCCAGTATGACGATGCTTTTGCAGGCGCAGGCGAATTTTGCGTTGAACCCTCCGAAGGCCGATGCGGCGCTCGAGCGCCTCGGCAAGCTGCGTGAAGACTACAAAAACTCCGATGCTGCGGTGTACTCTTACATCGTGGAGGCCGATTACGCGGCTTCGCATGGCCAACTCGTGGAAGCGCAGGGCAAGCTGCAAAATCT
>JAYTWC010000618.1:0-2605 GCA_043743635.1 Verrucomicrobiota bacterium
CGTCACCACGTTCGCACAATCTATTTTTCGCTGTGCAACCTTACATTTCACATCGACGTTCAAACGGCCTCGCGCGAGTTCATACCCGGCAAACTTCCCGACGTACGGCCCAACCGGCAAAAGTTCGATCGCCTTCATGGTAACCTTTAAATCCGTAAACGCCTGCGCACTCAGCGGATTAATTTTCCCGGTCACGGCGACAGGCGCGACTCCATCAACTTTACCGCTTAGCGCAACGGTTGCCCGCGCCAAGTCTGACGAGGCAAGACCTTCGATGGAACCCGACAGTTCGTTGAGCGACATATACACGCTTGGCTGCAACGAACGGTCGATAAAACCCAAGGCTGCTTTTTCCAACACGAACCGGTCGAGTGTGATAAATATCGGATCAACAACTTCTCGGGTTACTGCCAGTTTTCCGGGCAGTTTTACCTCAGGTGCCACGACAGCCACCGCATCTGCCGGTTTTAGCGCAAGCTCGAAGTTCGTCGTTCCGTCGGCATTCACGATCAAATGGCCGGTCGGTTCAACCCAGGTGATTTCACTGATCATCAATTTCGCCGGAGCCGAACTGTATTCAATCCCCTTGATCGCCAAGCTGCTCCAGCGAGCAATCTCATCCACCGATGCTGCGTCGTACGCGGCAAATTCATCCACACTCACCTCGCCCTGTGCGGCAATCACTGGTGCCGAATTAGCTGGAAGGCCTAACTTGAGATTGAGCGCGGCTGCGAATTTGCCCTTTCCGATGCGTAAATTCACAAACGACTCGGCATAAGGGCTGAGGTTTGCGAGCGAGATCGAATTTAATTCCAAAACGAGATCCGCCTTCATGGGTGCCAACGCGATGGTTCCCGCAGCGTGAATCACACCTTCGGGCGCCAGCTTCGCCTTTATCCCAAAGGGCATCGCCACGGCCGGATTCGCCAGAGAGAAATTGCGCAAATCGCAGGTCAATTCCGTCAGCTCATGCCGGGCAAGACGCGGCGTAGACCGATCCTCAAGGGTAACGGCAAGGTCCCGCACAGAGATCTCGGCCACATTCAAATCAACCGGTTCTGCCACTGAAACCGATCCACTCCCGGGCGCCAAAATCACGGAGGAAGACGTCTCTTTCACCACCGGCATCAACAAATCAACCAGGTCAATTCCATCGGCCGCACGCTGAACGGCAACCGACCCACCGGTTACAACAACGCGCGCCACTTCAGCAGAAATTTTTGGCCAGGTCGCGGCCAGACCCGTCATTTCAACATGGTCCAATGCAATCACAGGCTCCGTCACCCCACGCTTAGCGATTTTTAACGATTCAAGTGCAATCTGCCCGTTGGCAACACGAACCAAGGGCTTTCCGTCATTTACGGAAAACTCGTAATCGGCTGCCACATCCAGCTGGCCGCGCAAAGTAAACTTTACCCGATCGGAATAATAAGGGGCGTATTTTCTTAGCGCGATTTTTCCAACAACCACATGTCCAACGGAACGCAAAGGTGCGAGCGCGAGTGCGCCCTTCCACGCAAGGGTTTCGCCTGACTCGGTTGTAGCGGCAAATTCGCCAGGCGCGTCCTTCAGACCGCCAGTATGGAAATTTACCAACGAGAAACTCGTCGGCCCTAAAACGGTATCAAACGGTTCGTCTCGACTGGCATCACTGTAGGCAATTCGTGCTTCGCTGACCGCCAATCGTCGGACCAACAACGGCCAAGGTTTGCCCTCCGGTTTCGCAGGAACGCCTGGTTTACCCTCGAAAGATGCCATCAAATCCGCGAAGTTAAGCTGCCCGTTTTTTGCCACCGCGACGTTTCCAGAAAAACCATCGAGCACGATTTCCTGAAAACGCCATTCCCGCATCAAAAACGAAAAACTATCAAAATCCACGAACAGCCGTCGCCAACCGATAAACGGCCCACCTGTTGGCTCAGCAACGGCGAACGACTCTATAGTCACCGACAATGCGATCGGATTGAGCGCTAACTTACCAACCGTCACGCGGCGATGCAGTTGCTCCGAGAGGCGCTTCTCAAGCTGTCCGCGCACCAGCGGGGGTATCGCAAAAAAGCCCACAACGCACCAAAGGGTAAAAAATCCTGCGCACCAGAACGACCAGCGCAGCCAGCGCGGCATGCGTTTACGCTCACGTTCCTGTTCCTGACGCAATTCACTGAGGGTCGGGTTCTTCACGTTATTTTGTTTTCAGTTAGAACATGCACCCGCAGATATCAAGCGAGCTACCAGGGGTATTTACAAAGCTTTTACTCGCATACCATGCTTTGACGGCTAAAGAAAAAGCCTCCAACGTTCGAATAATAGTGAAGATGGAAGTCAAAGCTCCCGGTTTGGAAACGTTTCTCCACGAGATGATCCCGCTCGCGCGTGCCATGGGTGTGCGCATCGAGGTCAGCGACGAAAACAAACTGGAACTCGTTGCGCCCCACGAGCTCAACCGAAACTCACTCAACACCGCTTTTGGCGGTAGCCTCGTATCGCTCGCCACGCTTGCCGGATACGGTGTGGTTTGGGAGCTGATGCGCAATGAAGACACCAAGTGGAAGATCGTGATCAAGGACAGCAAGGCGGCCTATCGTCGCCCCGTCCTTGGTGATCT